>CAYWVA010000377.1:0-2867 GCA_964461545.1 uncultured Rhizobiaceae bacterium
GCGCGCGGCTCGCCAGGAACTCCTCGGCCATGGTCCGGAAGCCCTGCCGGTTGGCGACCATGCCGGCCCCCATGACCAGCAGCACCGGCCCGATGAGCTGCGCCAGAAACGTCGATGTCTGCATGGCCGTGGCTCCCACGACACCCCCAAGCTGCCCATGCTTATGCCGATTCGGGGGCCCTGACCAACCTCTTGTTCCTATCTAGGCCGTCTCCTCGAACAGCTCCCGGCCGATCAGCATGCGCCGGATCTCACTGGTGCCGGCGCCGATCTCGTAGAGCTTGGCGTCGCGCAACAGCCGCCCGGTCGGGTAGTCGTTGATATAGCCGTTGCCGCCCAGCGCCTGGATCGCCTCGAGCGCCATCCAGGTCGCCCGCTCCGACGAAAACAAGATCGCCGCGGCAGCGTCCTTGCGCGTCGTCTGGCCGCGGTCGCAGGCCCGGGCGACGGCATAGACGTAAGCCCGCGCGGCGTTGAGCGCGGTGTACATGTCGGCGAGCTTTGCCTGCATGAGCTGAAACGTGCCGATCGGCTGGCCGAACTGGCGGCGCTCGTGCACATAGGGCAACACCACGTCGAGGCACGACTGCATGATGCCGAGCGGCCCCGCCGCCAGCACGACGCGCTCATAATCGAGCCCCGACATCAGGATGCGCACCCCCTCGCCCTCCTTGCCCAGCACATTGTCGTCCGGCACCTCGCAATCGGCGAACACCAGTTCGCCGGTGTCTGAGCCGCGCATGCCGAGCTTGTCGAGCTTGGCGGTCGCCGAAAAGCCGGCAAAGTCGCGCTCGACCAGGAAGGCGGTAATGCCGCGCGGGCCGGCTTCCGGGTCAGTTTTGGCGTAGACGACGAGCACGTCGAGGCACGGCCCGTTGGTGATCCACATCTTGGTGCCGTTGAGCACGAATCGGTCGCCCTTGCGCTCGGCCTTCAGCCGCATCCCCACCACGTCGGAGCCCGCACCTGCTTCCGACATGGCGAGCGCCCCCACATGCTCGCCCGAGATGAGCTTCGGCAAATATTTGCGCTTCTGGGCCTCGCTGCCGTTGCGGCGGATCTGGTTGACGCACAGGTTCGAGTGGGCGCCGTAGGACAGCCCGATGGCGGCTGAGCCGCGCGACACCTCCTCCATGGCGATGCAGTGCTCGAGATAGCCGAGCCCCGCCCCGCCATAGTCCTCCTCCACGGTGATGCCGTGCAGGCCGAGATCACCCAGTTGCGGCCACAGGTGGCGCGGGAACTCGTTCGTCCGGTCGATCTCTGCCGCCACGGGCGCGATGTGGTCGGCGGTGAACGAGCGCACGGTGTCGCGGATCATGTCGGCGGTCTCGCCGAGTCCGAAATCGAAGGCAGGCAAATCATTGGGCAGCATCTTGGGCCTCCTAGCCTGAACGCCCGATCATATAGGTATGGCGGCAGCGGGCGAAAGCGGGCATGTTCGGGCGCACCCGCAAACCCGGAAAAAATGAGCCACGGATGAGACGTCCCCGCATCGCCATCGCCGGCTTCCAGCACGAGACCAACCGTTTTACGCCATTTCCCACCGTCTACGATGATTTTGTCGTCGGCAGCGCCTGGCCGGGGCTGACGCGCGGGGCTGACGTGATCACCACGTTTGCCGGCCTCAACATACCCATCGGCGGTTTCATCGCCGCGGCGGGCGACTGGGACCTCGTGCCGATCCTGTGGACGGCGGCCGAGCCCGGCGGGCTTGTCGCTCAGGCCGCCTTCGACCGCATCGCGGCAATGATCACCGACGCCATTGCCGCCAGCGGGCCGCTCGACGGGGTCTATCTCGACCTCCACGGCGCCATGGTCACCGACGAGGACGAAGACGGCGAAGGCGAGCTTGTGCGCCGGGTCCGCGCCGTCATCGGTCCCGATCTGCCGCTCGCCGTCAGCCTCGATCTGCACGCCAATGTGACGCCGGACCTCGTTGCGCGCGCTTCATCGCTTGCCATCTTCCGCACCTATCCGCATGTCGACATGGCTGAGACGGGGGCCCGCGCCAAGACGCTCCTCGAAACCGAACTGGCCCGTGGCCGGCCCTTTGCCCGCGCCTTCGCCCAGGTCTCCTATCTTGTGCCCCTGCAGGCCCAGTCGACCCTGCGCCAGCCGGCCGGGCGCCTTTACGGCATGATCGAGGGGCTGCAGAGGGGCGCGGTGGCAAGCGTCGATCTGGCGCTCGGATTTCCACCCGCCGACATCCACCATTGCGGCGCCTCGGTGGTGGCCTATGGCGAGGCCGCCGCGGAGGTGGAGGGCGCAGCCCAGGCGTATATTGCCGCTCTCGAGGCGGCCGAAAACGAGTTCCACAACCCGCTGGTCCCAGCCGAGGAGGCGGTACGCCTGGCCATCGCCCAGGCCGCCACGGCCGACCGGCCGATCGTCATCGCCGACGTTCAGGACAATCCCGGCGCCGGGGCGACCGGCGACACCACCGGGCTGCTCAGGGCGCTGGTCAAGCTGGGGGCGCGGCAGGCGGCACTCGGCACCATCTGGGATCCGCAGACCGCAGCGCTTGCCCATGCGGCGGGGGTTGGGGCGCAGTTCGCGGCACGCCTCGGCGGGCGCCATGACATCGGTGGGCCGCCCTTTGCCGCAACCGTGAGGGTAGAGAGTCTTTCTGAAGGCAGTTTCCTCTGTACCGGCCCCATGTATGGCGGCACCACGGCCCATCTCGGGCCGATGGCGAGCCTGCTCATCCTCGACGAAGACAGCGACGTTCGCGTCGTCGTCTCCTCGCTACGCACCCAGAACGCCGATCAGGCACACTTTCGCCACCTCGGCATCGAGCCCACCGCGCAGAACATCCTGGTGGTCAAGAGCACCGGCCATTTCCTGGCCGACTACCAGCCGATCGC
>CAYWVA010000378.1:0-2861 GCA_964461545.1 uncultured Rhizobiaceae bacterium
CGCGCGCCCCGCCGAACGCGGTGCCCTTCCACACCCGCCCGGTCACCAGCTGGAAGGGCCGGGTGGCGATCTCGGCACCCGCCGGCGCCACTCCGATGATGATTGACTGGCCCCAGCCGCGGTGGCAGGCCTCCAGCGCCTGGCGCATCACCGTCACGTTGCCGGTGCAGTCGAAGGTGTAGTCGGCCCCGCCGATCTGATCGGCGCCCGACTTGGTCATGTTGACGAGATGGGCGACGATGTCGCCGTCGACCTCCTTAGGGTTGACGAAATGGGTCATGCCGAAGCGCTTGCCCCACTCCTCCTTGGCCGGATTGATATCGACGCCGATGATCATGTCGGCGCCGACCAGGCGCAAGCCCTGGATGACGTTGAGTCCGATGCCGCCAAGTCCGAACACCACGCATTTGGCCCCGGGCTCCACATGCGCGGTGTTGATGACCGCGCCGATGCCGGTGGTCACGCCGCAACCGATGTAACAGACCTTGTCGAAGGGCGCGTCGGTGCGGATCCTGGCCACCGCGATGTCGGGCAGCACGGTGTAATTGGCAAACGTCGAGGTGCCCATGTAGTGGTGGAGCTTCTTGCCGTCGAGGGAGAAGCGCGAGGTGCCGTCGGGCATCAGGCCCTGGCCCTGGGTGGCGCGAATGGC
Source organism: uncultured Rhizobiaceae bacterium (assembly GCA_964461545.1). GTDB lineage: Bacteria > Pseudomonadota > Alphaproteobacteria > Rhizobiales > Aestuariivirgaceae > CAYWVA01. The sequence goes on from CAYWVA010000378.1 coordinate 653, forward strand.
GGTGCACAGATTGGTCTTGCGCGACAGACACGAAGGGCACTGGCGGCATTCGGGCGTATAGAGCGGGATCACGTGGTCGCCCTTTTTCACGCTGGTGACGCCCGGCCCGACATCCACCACCACGCCGGCCCCCTCATGGCCGAGGATGGCTGGAAACAGCCCTTCCGGGTCGGCGCCCGAAAGCGTGAACTCGTCGGTATGGCAGATGCCGGTTGCCTTGATCTCCACCATCACCTCGCCCTCCTTGGGGCCATCGAGGTCAACCTCGGCAATCTCCAGCGGCTTTCCGGCCTCGACGGCCACTGCGGCACGCACTTTCATGATCGGATCCTTCTACTCAGGATAGGACGGGGCAGGGTAAATTGGTCGGCTGCAGGATAACCATGCCCTATCGGCGGCGACAAGGGCGGACCTCGTGTGGTGCAGGGAGCACGTGATGTGCCGGCGGCGAACGATTTCCCGCTTCCGGCGTTGACAGGGCGGAGGACATGCATCGATGCGACGCAGAGTTGGCTTGATCCTGGCCGGGATAGCGATCCTGGGCGTCTATGTGCTGGCTGCGGTGCGCCGCAGCCAGCAGCAACACCTGCAGCCGCCGGCCTGTCGCTTGCCGCGGAGAGGCCGAGCGCCGGCATACGAGCCTCGGCGGACCAACTGGGACGAGGTCGACGAGGCCTCCTACCAGTCGTTTCCTGCCAGCGATCCGCCGGCCTATTACCGTCCCCAACCTTGAGACGGGTCGCGGAACGATCGGCGCGACCTGCGAATTATGTTATTGCACCCTGAACAGGGGGATCCCGCATGGAAGAGAAGCACACGTCTGAACACCCAGCGGTCAAACGACCGACGGAAGCACGACAGGGCCGGATTGTCAGAGGCGGAGCGGTTCGCCGCATCCTCATGATCTCGCTCGCCCTCATCGTCGTCGCGTTTCTGGTGATCTACCTGGCATTTGCCTCATGACCCGCCTCTCGACCGGCGGCTGATCGAATGCGGCAGCCGAGGCCGGGACCACAACCCAGCTTCGAACAATGCCAACCCGGCGAATTCGAGGCTTACTGTGGACAGCTTGGCTCAATTCCCCCCATCCCCGTTAACCCAAAATTAATGCTTCCGTTGCCGAGCCCGCGGCGCTTGTGTCCTATTTCCCCGCCGACCGGAACGGGGTGGGGGAACACCGCGTAATGGGGCAGGAGCTCGGAAATGCACACCCGATCCGAATGTGCACGACGGCCACGGCAGGGTCACCGCGTGACGGCGGCGGCCCTGCTCCTGCCGTCCTTTATGTTGGCAATCGGCCTTTTGCTCAATGCGTCTGAGCCCAAGGCCGCCGCGCCGGGCAATGCCGATCCGCTGATCACCGGATCGATTGCGCCGGCTGCCGCCGACCATGAGCTGCGGATCGAGTCCACCCGCGCTGGTGCTGAAGGCCTGGAGCTTGCGGCCCGGCTCGACGAGAGGGGCGGCCTCATCACCCGACCGATCCGCTGGATGGTCAAGCGTGCCGTCGCCGGAAGCGCGGCGGGCGGCGAGCCGGTGTTCAGCAGCGAGGCCCCGGTCGCCGACCTGCGCCTGCAGCCCGGCGAGTATCGCGTCGAGGCCAGTTATGGCCTGGCCCATGTCGCTCAGGACGTGGCGATCCACTCCGGCCAGTGGGTTGGCTTGACGCTCATCCTCCATGTCGGCGGAATCCGGGCATTGTCGCTCGTCCACGACCAGGACCTGCCGGCCACTGTCACCGCGGAGCATCGGGTCTATGCCCAGTCGGGCCGGCAATCCGGGCAGCGCCTGATCGCGACCGGCCAGGGCGAACTGGTGCGCCTGGAGGCGGGAGCGTACCGGGTGGAGAGCCGGTTCGAACCCGGCAATGCGGTGACCGAGACCATGGTGGCGGTCAAGCCCGGCGTGCTGAGCACGCTCGAGATCGCCCATCTGGCGGGCCTCGTGCGGGTGGAGTTTCCCGGCGGCGGCGATGATCGCTTCGAGGTGCGCGACCTCAACAGCGACTGGACCTGGCAGGGGCCCAGCCCCGGTGGCGATGTCGTGCTGGCGCCCGGCCGCTACGAGGCAAGGCCACTGAGCGGGGGCGAGGTCCGTGCGGTCGCCTTTGAGGTTGCCGCCGGCCAGTCGATCGTCGTCCTGCTTGTTCCTTGACTGTGCCGCCGACGGGGCGACTGGGCCCGGACTCATGCCATCGGCGCGGAATCCT
>CAYWVA010000379.1:0-2857 GCA_964461545.1 uncultured Rhizobiaceae bacterium
GCAAAGCCCGCCTCCTCCATCTGCTTGATGAACTCCGGCCTGGCGTTGATCTCGCCGATCAGGTCGGAGAGCTGCCGGCGCACATCCTCAGGCGTCGACTTCGGGACGGCGATGCCGCGATAGGCGCCGCCGACCATGTCGATGCCCAGCTCCCGAAAGGTCGGGACATCGGGGAACAGCGGATGGCGCTCCTCCTGAGCAACAGCGAGCATACGCACTGCTTCGCCCTGGCCCGCGGCGACCGTCGTATAGGCCCACAGCATGTCAACCTCGCCGCCGAGCAGGGCCGGAATGGTCGCGCCGGTGCCGGTATACGGGATGTAGGTGATCTGGGCGCCGGTCTCGTTGGCGAACATCTGGTTGGCGATGTGATTGGCCGAGTTGGTTCCCGAGCCGCCACCCGTCAGGGCCCCCGGGTTGGCCAGCGCAGCGTCGATCACGTCCTGCACGCTCTGAAAGTCGCTGTCGGCCCGCACGATGAGCGCGTCCGGGGTGAAGTGGAACATGTAGACGTTGGTCAAGTCGTCGGTCTGATAGCCCGGATCCTGCAGCATCGGCTGCAGGATGATGTGCGGCAGATTGGTGCCCATTATGTAGTGCCCGTCGTCGGGCTGGTCATTGAGCACCGACCAGGCCTGGGCGCCGCCGGCTCCAGGCTGATACTGGATGACGACGTCCTGGCCCGTGATCTCCTGCATATGAGGCTGCTGAAGGCGCGCAGAGATATCGCTCTCGCCGCCCGGATTGAATGGGATGACGTAGTTGATCGCCCGCTCGGGGAACGCCGAAGCCGGGCCGGCCGCCATGATGGCGACGGCGGCGGCAACGACATAGGCAAGGCTTTGCTTCTTCATGTTATCTCCTCCGGTCGAATGCGCAGCGCAAAGGGGGGGCCGCGCCACAGGTCGGTCGTTGTTCAGGCCCGTTCGCGGAGCTCTTGCTCTAATTTACCACTTCGTCGAGGCTGGCTTCGACTACAGGGTTGAACAACCAGCCTGTCCCGGCCGCACGGCGAATGCAAGCGGATGGCCGAGCGTCCTGGCGCCGCGGGTCTCAGTGCCCGCGTCCATGTCGATGACAGCATCGCCAGCCTGATCACTGGCCAAGCTGCGTAACAAAATGCCAGAGACATCACCAGCCACGGGCTCCGACATGGTGCACCCGGGTACACGGGTTCCGATCATGCACAAAGAGAATGTCCTGTACAAGAGCTGCCTATAGGCCGGGTTCGGTTCGGGCGATGCTATGCTCGCGTCAGGAGGTGCCATAATAATGGATGCAGTAACACCGAATTGAAGGAGCCCATTGGTGTCCGTCCGCATCCTCGACATTCGCGAAGTGACGAAGCCGATCTCCTCGCCGATCCGCAATGCCTATATCGATTTTTCGACGATGACGACGAGCCTCGTCGCCGTGGTGACCGACGCGGTCAGGGATGGCCGGAGCGTCGTCGGCTACGGATTCAACTCCAACGGCCGCTATGGCCAGGGCGGGCTGATCCGCGAACGCTTCGCGCCGCGGCTGCTCGGCGCCGACCCCGATTCCCTCCTCGATTCCACGGCCGACAACCTGGACCCGGACCGTATCTGGGCGAAGTTGATGAGCAACGAAAAACCGGGAGGGCACGGTGAACGGTCCGTCGCCGTCGGCACCATCGACATGGCGGTGTGGGACGCGGTCGCCAAGATTGCCGGCAAGCCCCTGTTCCGGCTGCTCGCCGATCGCCATGGGCGTCATGCTGAGCCCAGAGTCTTCGTCTACGCGGCTGGCGGCTATTACTACCCAGACAGGGACCTGACGGCATTGCGCGGAGAAATGCGCAGTTATATCGATCGCGGCTACAACGTCGTCAAGATGAAGATCGGCGGCGCGCCCATCGACGATGATCGCCGCCGCATCGAAGCGGTGCTCGACGAGATCGGCGATGAGGCGCAAGTGGCGGTCGACGCAAATGGCCGGTTTGATCTAGAGACGGCGCTCCGCTACGCCCGCATGCTGCGCGATTATCCGCTGTACTGGTACGAGGAGGCGGGCGATCCGCTCGACTATCACCTTCAGGCGACTTTGGCCGAGGTATATCCCGGCCCCATGGCGACGGGGGAGAACCTCTTCAGCCACCAGGACGCCCGCAATTTGCTGCGCTATGGCGGCCTTCGCCCCGACAGGGACTGGCTGCAGTTCGACTGCGCCCTGTCCTACGGCTTGTGTGAATATTTGCGCACGCTCTCGGTCCTGGCGGCCCATGGCTGGTCGCCGACCCGCTGCATTCCCCATGGCGGGCACCAGATGTCGCTCAACATCGCCGCCGGACTCGGGCTCGGCGGTAACGAGAGCTATCCCGATCTCTTCCAGCCTTACGGCGGGTTCCCGGATGGGATCCAGGTCGAAGGCGGCACCATCACCATGCCCGATCTTCCGGGTATCGGCTTTGAAGGCAAATCCGACCTCTATGCCGAGATGAAGGCGCTGGCCTCATGACCGCAACCGGTCGCCGGTGCCTCCCCGTCAGGCATGGACGATGCCCAGCGGCGTCCAGGAAATACGGGCGAAGTGAGCGTGGCCCTGTTGCCATTGAAGCGCAATGACGGCGCCGTCGGTGCGCACCGTGCTGCTTATCTGTAGAAGTACTCGACCAGTACGAGCGGAATGGCCGGGATATAGGTGCACACGATCAGCACCGCAGTCAGCAGGCCGATGAAGCCGAGATTGGCCCGGGTCACCTCCCACACATCGGCCTTGGCGATGGCGCAGGTGGTGATCAGCACACTGGCGACGGGCGGCGTCTGCTGGCCGATGGACAGATTGAGACACACCACCACGCCGAAATGGATCGGGTCGATGCCGGCGGCGATGACCA
>CAYWVA010000380.1:0-2848 GCA_964461545.1 uncultured Rhizobiaceae bacterium
TTGTCGGCCATCGGCAGGTCGATCTGCAGCTTGTTGATGCGCATGAACATGGTGGATTCCCCTCCCTTACATGGGTGTGCGAACGCCGGACGCGCTCTGGTCGAAGCCCAGCCTGACGCGCCGGCCGTGACGCCTCGGCCCGGCGGCGCACACGCGACCCGGAGCTTCAGCTTCGAGTTGGTTCGCAGATCGCGGCGACCAGATCAAATTGGATCATTGTCGTGGACGCGGCAAGGCGGGCCGATCGGTCGGTGAGCAGGTGCATCGATCATTTTCTGGAAATCTGGGAGCCGTCGTCCGCAGTTCCTCAACGGTCCCTTAACCATTGGCGATCAAGGTCTCCCATGCGCGCTCATCCGCCGGGAGATCACGATGCAGCCTTGGGGACTGGTCGCGGCAGCCTTCTCCGTCTTGGCCGTGGATGCGATCGCCGGGGCTGCGCTCGCGGCACCGTCACTCCAGGAATGCCTGGAGAAGGCGACGCCCTCGCTGCTCGGCGCATCCGTGAAGGAGTCGTTTCGCTCAGCATCGCCTCCGGCCTCCTACGACAGCGTCCTGGTCGACGCGCGTGGCGTGGTCTGGCGCCCGCACAAGCGCGTCCAAGGCATCGGAGTTGCGCGCTATACCGTCGCCTTCAATGGCACGGAAAGCTGTTGGCTCGGAGGCAAGATCGTCGGCACCGGCACGTCGTCGCAGACGGCGCCGTCCGCCATGGCCGTGGCCACCGAGCATGCTACGGACGAGACCGCGCTGTATCTGTTGGACATCACGGGCACTTTGAACGGCATATGGATCGGCAGGCAGACATTCGATCTGAAACTGGGGGACATTCTGTTCTCCAATATCAAAGACACCTGCATCGTCGCGGATCATCGTGGAGATCTCCTCGTCAACAAAGTATTCCTGCAGAACTGCGCTCGTGTGATCAAGTGGCTGCGTCAATCCGCCGGCAGTACTTTAACAATACGAAACAGCCTCATTCGCATCAACAATAGGCCAAACGTCAGGACCAAAGGTCGTCTGTTCAATCCCAACGTGCTCGCCTCGGCCGCAAGCGTGTACTTCGAGAGAAACGTCGTCGCGACCGCAGCGGCCTTGAACCCGCGTGACCTCTCGATCATCGCGGGGAACTGCAGCAGGAATACCCTGATCTGGCTCGGGAACGGCGACTACCCGGGTGATCTGCCCGGCTGCTTCAAGGTGGTCCAGGGTCAGAAGGCGTGGCGCAACATCCGCGAAGCCTGGGTGAACCAGCGCAAGACGCGGCTCGCGGAGCTCGGGAAGGATACCGGTCCGGGCGAGTCGATCTGCGTCATACCCCCGGTGCCCGACGCGATCGCGCCGAAGAAGACGGTCGGCCGGGGCTCCCCCGCGAGCTGCACCGAGAGCGCGCTGCGCGGCGCGCTCTCCGGTGGCGGAACCATCGCTTTCTCCTGCGGCCCGTCGCCGGCCAGCATCCCGATCGGGGCCGAGCTCGTGATCTCGAGCCCGACCGTGCTCGATGGCGGCGGTACCGTCACCCTGGACGGACAGAATCGCACGCGCATCATTCGCAACGACAGCCAGTTGACCTTGAACAGGATCACGCTCACCCGCGGCCGCCAGGACGTCGTCTGGAACGGTTCGCCCAACGGGGGTGGGGCGGTCAACACAACCTACGGCAACCGACTGTACGTGGTCGACAGCACCTTCACCGACAATTGGACGAGTGCGCAGGGGTTCGGTGGCGCGATCTTCCAGGCCGGCGCAGGGGCGCTGACCGTGGTCCGTTCTCGCTTCGAGAACAACGTCGGCGGCGGTGGTGGCGCCATCTACAACCTGCTCGCCGGTCTGCGCGTGGTCGATTCGGCCTTCATCGGCAATCAGGGCTCCAGCGGCTGGCAGGGCGGCGGCGGCATCATGACCGATGGCGCGAGCGCCGGCAGCGGCAACGGCGGATCGGGCGGCGAGATCCTCGTCTGCGGCAGCACCTTCAAAGGCAATCAGGCGCTCGCGACCGGGGGCGGCGCGTACCTTTACGCCTATGCCAAGGACGCGGTCACCGTCACGCATTCCACCTTCACCGGGAACTCGGTGACGCCCAACAGCGGGGGCGTGTCGATGGGCGGTGGCCTGCGCTTCGGCGCCTCGCCGGCGCTGGTCTCCGACTCCACGTTCCGCAACAATACCGCCAGCATGGGCGGCGCCATCGCCACCGAAGGCAAGGCGCAGACTCAGGTCAAGAGGTCGACCTTCCAGTGCAACTCGAGCGACGTGCAAGGCGGCAAGGTGCTGTCGGAGGGCAATACCACGCTGAAATGCTAGCGCGCGGACACAATCCTGGAAATGGGCGATGGCATTCCGGGCGGATGGCCCAGGATGTCGGCCCCGTGATTCCCGTGACGATGGGGCGGGCGGCATGTCAGACGGGGCCTGCGGCTCAGGCGATCGCCCGCGACAGAAAGCTCAGCGCCGCTTCGATGAGCACGATCAGCACGGCGGAAGCGACGATCAGGCTCGCAAGCCCGACGACCATGCCGGCGAGCCAGGCGATGCCGTCCTTCTCCACGAGCGCGAGAGCGAGGATGCACAAGGCCAGCGCCGGGAGCCAGCTGCCAAACGGGATCGGCAGGAAGAGGAGGATCGCGAGCACGACGCAGACGGCGCCGAGGAAGCGCTCGCCGCCCCACCCGGTCAGCAGGAGCAGTCGCGGGCGCAGCCAGCGCTCCACCCGCTCGAGTCCAGGCAGGGTCCAGACGAGCGCCCGCTCGAGCGCGGCGCGGGAGAAGGTGCGCCGGGCCAGCCAGTGCGGGAACCACGGGATCGGCCGGCCCCAGGCGAGCTGGCCGGCGAGCAGGATCAGCGGCAG
>CAYWVA010000381.1:0-2846 GCA_964461545.1 uncultured Rhizobiaceae bacterium
CGCATCGGGCCGCCGGCGATGATGCCGGTGCCGGCAGGGGCGGCGCGCAGGACCACGCGACCGGCGCCATGCCGGCCGTGGACGTCGTGGTGGAGCGTGCGGCCTTCACGCAGCGGCACCCGGATCAGCGCCCGCTTGGCGCCCTCGGTCGCCTTGCGGATCGCTTCGGGAACCTCGCGCGCCTTGCCGTGTCCGAACCCAACCCGGCCCTTCTGGTCGCCGACCACCACCAGCGCGGCAAAGCCGAAGCGGCGGCCGCCCTTCACCACCTTGGCGACGCGGTTGATGTGAACCAGGCGGTCCACAATGTCGCCGTCGCGATCGTCACGTTCCCGTTCTCTCATGTCAATGTGACCTTAAGTCCTTGATCTGTCCTAGAAATTGAGTCCGCCTTCGCGGGCCGCATCGGCCAGGGCCTTGACGCGACCGTGATAGAGATAGCTGCCGCGATCGAACACCACCGCCTCTATCCCGGCCTGCTTGGCGCGCTCAGCGATCAGCTTGCCGACAGCGGCGGCCGCCGCCTTGTCGCCGCGCGAGTTAAGCGTGGTGCGCAAGGTCGGATCGAGCGTCGAAGCCGCCGCCACGGTCACGCCCCGGCCATCGTCGATGACCTGGGCATAGATGTTCTGGTGGGAGCGAAACACCGACAGCCGAGGCCGATCATTGGCGCGCGTGTTCAGGACCTTGCGAACCCGCAGCTTGCGTCGTTTGGATGGACTCATGTGGGCCATGATTGTTGCTTCCCGCTACTTCTTCTTGCCCTGCTTGCGATAGATCTGCTCGCCGGCATATCTCACGCCCTTGCCCTTGTAGGGCTCGGGCTTGCGCCACGCGCGGATCTCGGCGGCCACCTGGCCCACCTGCTGCTTGTCGATGCCGCTGACCACGATGGCGGTGGGCCTGGGGGTGGTGATGCTGATGCCATCAGGAATCGGGTAGGACACGTCATGGCTGTAGCCGAGGTTGAGCTGCAGCGCCTTGCCCTGGAGCGCGGCGCGATAGCCCACACCGGTGATTTCCAGCGACTTGGTGAACCCCGTCGTCACCCCGGTCACCATGTTGGCGATCAGCGTGCGCGACAGGCCCCAGGCGGCACGGGCCGGATTGCTGTCGTCGCGCGGCGCCACCTTGACCTCGCCGTCGGCCATCGAGACCTCGACCAGATCGACGAGCACCGTCTGCAGCTCTCCCTTGGGGCCTTTGACCTTGACCGTCGGGCCGTCGATCGAGACGGTGACGCCTGACGGGACTGGGACCGGCTGCTTGCCTATACGAGACATGGATTCTTCCTAGTCTTTCACATTCATTCGCGACAATGTGCGCCTTAGCACAGGTTTAAAAGACAGTGCACAGCACCTCGCCGCCGACATTGTTGGCGCGCGCTTCGGTGTCCGACATCACGCCCTTGGAAGTCGACACGATGGAGATGCCGAGCCCGCGATAGACCACCGGCAGGGTCTCCACCGATACATAGACGCGCCGGCCCGGCTTCGAAACCCGCTTGAGATCCTTGATTACCGGCTCGCCGTCGAAATACTTGAGCTCGATTTCGATCTCCGACTTGCCGTTGCCATACTCCGCAACCGAATAGCCGCGGATATAGCCCTCGTGCTGCAGCACTTCCAGCACGCGCTCGCGCAGCTTCGAGGCCGGCGTCGTGACCTTCGACTTGCCGCGCTGCTGGGCATTGCGGATCCGCGACAGCATATCGCCAATCGGATCGGTGACATTCATATGGACACTCTCCTCATCCCACAGACCCGGTTTACCAGCTCGACTTGGTCATGCCGGGGATATGGCCCCGCGACGACAGCTCTCGCAGCGCGATGCGCGACATGCGCAGCTTGCGATAGTAGCCGCGCGCCCGTCCGGTGACCTCGCAGCGGTTGCGGATGCGCGTGGGGGACGAGTTGCGCGGCAGTTCTGCAAGCTTGAGCTGGGCCGCGAAGCGCTCCTCCATCGGCAACGACAAGTCCTGGGTAATCTTCTTCAGCCGCGCCCGCCGGCCGGCATATTGCTTGGTCAGCTGGCGGCGCCGGTTGTTCTTTTCGATCGAGCTCTTCTTCGCCATTAAAAGCGGCCTCTTTGTCTGTCGCCCGTTACGCGGCCCGGCGCCGCGGCGCCGGCTTGCGGAACGGGAAGTTGAATTCCTCCAGGAGGGCACGCGCCTCCTCGTCGGTCTTGGCTGTGGTGCACACCACCACGTCGAATCCCCACACCCGATCGGTCCTGTCGTAGTCGATCTCGGGGAACACAATGTGCTCCTTGTTGCCGACCGCGTAGTTGCCCTGACCGTCAAAGCTCGTCGGGGACAGGCCGCGGAAATCGCGCACCCGCGGCAACGCAATGTTGACGTAGCGGTCGAGGAACTCGAACATCCGGTCGCGGCGCAGCGTCACCTTGACGCCGATCGGCATGCCTTCGCGCAGCTTGAATGTCGCGATGGACTTCCGCGCCCGGGTGATCACCGGCTTCTGTCCGGCGATCTTGGCAAGCTCTTCTGCCGCCAATGCGACCAGCTTCGAATCCCCCACCGCCTCGCCGACGCCCATGTTCAGCACGATCTTTTCCAGCCGCGGCACCTGCATCACGGTGCCATAACCGAACCGCTCCATGAGCTTCGGCCGCACCACCTGCTCGTAATGCGTCTTGAGCCGCGGGATATATTTCTCATCAGCCATCGATCACCTCCCCGGACCGCTTGGCCACGCGCACGCGGCGGCCGTCGTCGAGCATCTTGAACCCGATGCGGGTCGCCTTGTCGTCGGCAGGATCGACATGGGCCAGGTTGGAGATATGGATCGGCAACTCCTTGGACACGATGCCGCCCTGCTGCGATGCCG
>CAYWVA010000382.1:0-2845 GCA_964461545.1 uncultured Rhizobiaceae bacterium
TCCCTGCCCCACCCTCGTAAGCCGCATTGGGCCAGATCGATTCGGAGATCACCACCCCTGGCACCAGCCCGGCAAACCGCTTCACATGCAGGACGACGACGCCGCGGGCATTGCCGACGCTCACCTTGTCGCCCTCCGCGATTCCGAGCATGGCCATGTCGTCGGGATGAACCAGCAGGCTCGGGCGGCCCTCGCGCTTCTTCGAGGTCGGGGTCTCGTTGAACGTCGAGTTGAGGAAATTGCGCGCCGGGCTGGTGGCGAGCCGGAACGGGTGTTCGGCGTCGGCCTCCTCGATGATCGTCCAGTGGTCGGGAAGCTCGGGCAGCTCATCATGCGGCCCGAAGCGCTGCTTCACAGTGGGCCGGAACACCACCGTGCCCCAGTCCGGGCGAAAGCGGAACTTGCCGTCGGGGTGGCGGAAGCCGTTGATGTAGTGCGAGGTCTCGAAGTCCGGCTGGCAGTCGATCCACTTGTTGGCCTCGAGGTCCTCGATGGTGCCCCAGCCCGAGTTTTGCAGCGTCCAGTCGATAAGCTGGCGCGGGCTCATGGCAAAGCCGGGGTGCTCGGCGCCGACCCGCTCAGCCAGCGCGCGCACGACCTCGTGGTTCGACCGGCACTCGCCCGGTGGCTCGACGAGCTTCGGGCCCAACTGGATGTGCTGGTGGCCGCCGCTCTGATAGACATCGTCGTGCTCCAGGAACATGGTGGCCGGCAGCACGATGTCGGCCATCGCGGCGGTCTCGGTCATGAAGTGCTCGTGCACGGCAACGAACAGATCGTCGCGCGCAAAGCCCTGCCTGACCCGGTTCTGATCGGGCGCCACCGCCAGCGGGTTGGTATTCTGGATGAGCATTGCCGTCACCGGCGGCCCGTCGCCGAGGTCGCGCGGATCATTGGTGAGTACCGCGCCGATGCGCGACTGATCGAGCTGGCGCACGGTCTCGTCGCGAACGTCGAGACCTTCGATCATCGTCTTGTTCCAGTGATAGATGCCGCCATTATTGTGAAACGCCCCGCCGCCCTCGTGGAGCCATGCTCCGGTCACCGCGGCGATCGAGGTTGCGGCATGCATGTTGGCGGTGCCGTTGCGCGATCTCGTGAAGCCATATCCGAGGCGCAGATAAGTTCGCGGTGTCCGGCCGATGGCGCGCGCAAACTCCTCGATGCGCTCCGGCGCAAGGCCGGTAACGGCAGCAGCCCAGTGAGGCCCGCGGGTGCTGAGATGGGCCTCGAGCTCGCGCGGCGCATCTGTGTACTTCTCGAGATAGGGCCAGTTCGCATAGCCATCGCGGAACAGCACGTGCATGACGGCGCAGGCGAGTGCGCCGTCGGTGCCGGGGCGGATGACCAGACCGATATCGGCCTGCTTCATGGTGGCGGTCTCGTAGACGTCCACGACGGCGAGCCTGGCGCCGCGCTCTTTCCGGCCCCGCGTCACATGGGCCATGACGTTGACCTGGGTATAGACCGCGTTGGTGCCCCAGATGACCACCAGGTCGGATTTCGCCATCTCGCGCGGGTCGGGGCCCATGAGCTTGCCGGTGCCGGCGGTGAAGCCCGGCCAGGCGGCGGTGACGCAGATGGTGTCGTACATGCCCGAATAGCGCTTGGCATGGCGCAGCCGGTGGATGCCGTCACGCATCACCAGCCCCATGGTGCCGGCGTAGTAGTACGGCCACACGGCCTCGGGTCCATGGCGGGCTTCGGCGGCGAGCAGCTTCTCCGCGATCTCGTCGAGCGCGGCGTCCCATGTCAGCGGCTGCCACGAGCCCGATCCCTTCGGCCCTTTGCGCTTCAGGGGATGGAGCAGGCGCTCGGGATGGTGAATGCGTTCGGCATAGCGCGCCACCTTCTCGCAGATGACGCCTGCGGTGTAGCTGTTGTCGGCGCCGCGCACCCGGCCGATGGTGCGGGCATCGATCAGTTCCACATCGAGCGCACACGTCGAGGGGCAGTCGTGCGGGCAGGCGGAATGGCCGATACGGATTTGAGGACGGATGTTCATGGCGGCGGCCGTTCTGGGTTGTCGCTGGCGCGAACCATACAACGCGACACACCGCGGCGATAGGGAATGACCGCAAACGAGGCCCTGGCCGCCGATCCCGTGAGAGCGGGTGAGATGAACGGCAGGTGAACGGACCGTTCAGGATCGATTGCGCTTCCGGCCGCTATATTGCGCTCCAACGAACGCCACTCGATGCGATTGGAGCTTGTGATGTTGAAGCGAACCGCCATGGCAGCCTTGGCCGTCACCCTTTTGGGGGCCAGCGCCTTTGCATTGGCGCCGCTGGAGCCGGTGGCAAGCGGGGCGCAGCCGTTGCGTTCGACCTTCATCGAGAAGAATTCGGTCTGGCCGCTCAAGGTGCAAATGACCATGGACCCGTGCACTGTGAGGACCTGCCTGGAGGCATGATGAGTTCGCTCCGGCGCCTGAACAAGCAGGGGCCGGAACAGGAGATCCGGGGAGTTCGTGGCGCTTTGTGCAAATCCTCGCGCCCCCTCGATACGCCCGAGCCCGCCGCTCCCCGGACTCTATTTGAGGTTACCGGCTTCCCCCTCGAAGCCGCAACTGGAGGGCCTCACGGCCCTCTTTTTTTCGGCGCGGCGCAACGGGCTCGCCCATTCCTTGACTTGCAGGCAGCGGCGTCGGATCATCCCGGCCGCCATGGACGTTCAGCCGCTTGTGAGGAGTCCCCGTGCCCCAGTTCATCCGTTGGTACGATAACGCGCTCGCCCCGGAGATCTGCCGCGACATCATCGGCCGCTTCGATGCCGATCCGCGCAAGATCGTCGGCAAGGTGTCGGGAAACGCCGGCCCCGAGGTCGACCTTAAGGGCAAGCAGAC
>CAYWVA010000383.1:0-2840 GCA_964461545.1 uncultured Rhizobiaceae bacterium
GGCCGGGCTCAGGCGGCGGCTTCCAGGGCGCGGTGGAGATGTGCAACAACAACGGTGCCTGCCGAAAGCTCGCCGGCGGCGTTATGTGCCCGTCCTATCGCGCCACCCTAGATGAGCGTGACGTCACCCGCGGACGTGCCAACACGTTGCGGCTGGCAATCTCCGGTCAGCTCGGGCCGGGCTCCTTCACGTCTGACGAGGTCCTGGAAACTCTGAAGCTTTGCGTGTCGTGCAAAGGCTGCCGGCGCGAATGCCCGACCGGCGTCGATATCGCGCGCATGAAGATCGAGGTGCTGCATGCCCGCGCTCATAAGGGCCGATTGAGCTTGCGCGACCGGCTGGTGGCGTTTCTGCCGCGTTACGCCGCCCATGGGGCACGGCTTTCGCCGCTGCTCAATCTGCGCGACCGGCTGCCAGGGGCCGCTGCCCTATCGGAGCGCCTGCTGGGTTTGAGCGCCCGACGGCGATTGCCACGCTGGCGGGGCGATGTTTACCGCGCCAGGCCGGCTGCGGCCGGCGGCGGGCGCGAAGTCGTGCTGCTGGCCGACACCTTCAACCGCTACTTCGAGCCGGAAAACCTCATCGCCGCCGTCGCGGTCCTGTCGGCTGCCGGCTATCGGGCGATCGAGCCCAGTCCGACCGGGAATCGGCCGCTGTGCTGCGGCCGAACCTTCCTGGCCGCCGGTCTCGTCGATGAGGCGCGCCATGAAGCCGGTCGGCTCATCGAGGCCTGTCTGCCCCACGCCGAGCGCGGCACGGCGATTGTCGGCCTGGAGCCGAGCTGCCTGTTGGGCCTGCGCGATGAGTTACCGGTCATGCTGCCGGGCGCGGCGGCGCGCACCATCGCAGGTCGCGCATTGCTGTTCGAAGAGTTCCTGACGGCCGAGGCGGAGGCTGGACGGCTGTCGCTGGGCCTGCGCCCCACTGCCGGCAAGGCGCTCGTCCATGGCCATTGCCATCAGAAAGCGTTCGACGCCATGGGCGCGGTGGAAAAGGTGCTGCGGCTGGTGCCCGGCCTCGAGGTCGAGACGGTGCAGTCGAGCTGCTGCGGCATGGCCGGCGCCTTCGGCTATCAGGCCGAGACCTACGATGTCTCGATGAAGATGGCGGAATTGTCGCTCCTGCCCGCCGTACGGGCTGCGCCTGAGGATGTGCTCATTGTCGCCGACGGCACGTCGTGCCGCCAGCAGATCGACCACGGCACGGGCCGCGAGGCACTCCACGTTGCCCGCGTGCTTCACGCCGCGCTTGACGGTTAGGAGCGGGCAGGCCGGCCGGTCCCCCGCCCCGTGATCGCCCTTAAGGCATTGCCGATGCGCTCTTGGGCGAGCTTCAGCTCCTCGGTTTCGCCAGCCAGGAATACCCGCCCCGACGCCCCGATCATCTGAACGTCCACCAGAATTGCCCCTTTGGCGGCTTTCTCCGCCTCGTTGGCCGCCATGGCGGCAAACAGCGCCGGCACCATCTCGTAAACCAGCAGCGATTGGCCGGGCAGGATCATCGAGGCCTCGCGCGTCCGGTTGAGGATGATGGCGTGCTGGTCCGACACGTGCTCGATGATGTCGGTGTACAGGGTCTCCGGCTTGAGCTGTTCGGTCGCCTTGGCGCCGATGCCGCGCAGGATCGCCTCGCCTGCCCCCATCACTGCACTTGCGTCTGCGGCATGGAGCTCAAGCACCCCGAACTGGCGTTCGACATACAGCAGCCCCGGCTCGAGGTCGGGAGCGGCTTTGAGCGCCAGATCGACGATGCGGTGGATGGCCAGCGCCGGCGCCACCTCAATGATCAGGCTGTGCTCGCCTTCGAACGGCGGATAGCCCCGGGCCCTCGTCGGCGTCGCCATGTAGGCGGCGAACTGCGGCTGCAGGTCTTCCAGCGGCAGATAGACGCGAAGCTGGGTCATGCGGGCTCCACCATGTGTCGCCGGCTATTTCGCGCTGGCCGCGGCGAAGTGCTTGCCGAGATCGCCATGGGGGCGCGGGATGACGTGCACCGAGACGAGTTCGCCCACCTGGTTGGCGGTTTCCGCCCCGGCCTCGGTTGCCGCCTTGACCGCCCCGACATCGCCGCGGATGATGACCGCGACCAGGCCGTCGCCGACCTGCTCGCGCCCCACGATGGTGACGTTCGCCGCCTTGACCATGGCATCGGCGGCAGCCAGCGCTGCCACAAACCCTTTGGTCTCGATCATGCCGATCGCCTGAGTCATGTCCGTTCCTCCTTGCTGAGCTTCGATGTTTCGCGGGCCGCGTCGATCGACCCGATGATCAGGGCGTCGACGGGAGCCCGTTGCTTGTCGAAATAGCCGGCTGCCACGGAGCCCTGGGTAACGAGGACCTCTTCGCCCTCCGCACACCCCAGCGGATCAAAAGCGACGAGTCGGGCGCCCGAGTCGATCTCGATCTCGAGCAGCCCGCCCTGGGGAAGCGTACCGACCCGCTTGGTCGCCCACAGCCTGCCGATCACTCGACCTCTGACCATCATGATGCCCTTTCGACTGAGATGCCGCGCGCCCGGGCCCGGTCGCGCGCCAGCGGCGTCAGGCGCACCGAGGCGCCGATGATGACCTGCGTGGTGCCCGGGGGAAGCGCGTCGATCTGGCGTTCACTCACCATACCTGACTCGATGCGCGAGACCTGCGCGACAGGCTTTGCCGGCGACGATAAGCGCTCCGCCATCACCGGCAAGCTTGCCCCCGGAGCGAG
The DNA here is from genome assembly GCA_964461545.1 of uncultured Rhizobiaceae bacterium. Lineage (GTDB taxonomy): Bacteria > Pseudomonadota > Alphaproteobacteria > Rhizobiales > Aestuariivirgaceae > CAYWVA01. Next base: position 2,706 of record CAYWVA010000383.1, read on the forward strand.
GCGAAAGACGTGGCGTTTGTCCTCGATCTCGCGCCTGGCATGGCCGTCCCTGGTGAGTTCGATGAGCCGGGCGACGAAGGCGGCAAGATCGCCATCACAGGCAATCGACACCAGTTCCTCGCGCACCTGAGGCCG
>CAYWVA010000384.1:0-2831 GCA_964461545.1 uncultured Rhizobiaceae bacterium
CCGCCGGACTTTGCTTCGCTTGAAGCCAACGTCTAGTCCTGCAAACATTGTCATCGCTGCTCTCCTTCCTTCTCATGTCAACGCCGGAGCAAAATTGCATCAGAAGGCCGAAGTAAAAGTGCATCGTGGTGGGGTGGCGCCTCGACTTGAGTGGTTAGCGGCACGGATGGCGGACTCGCTCGGTGCTGCCGAGCGGTCAAGCCCGAAGCCCTGTAAGGGCGCGCCGCAGGCGCGGGCTTGACGGCGAGAGCGCACACCGAGCGATCATGATTGTGCTGCGATGCGCCAAGGGGGGTGGTGTCTTTCAGGTTGCTGTTGTCTGGTCGAGCGGTATGGCGCGCCGGGATCGACGCTTGCTCTGTGCCAACCGATAGCTCTCGCCGTTCATTTCGAGAATGTGGACGTGATGGGTCAGGCGGTCGAGCAAGGCGCCGGTCAGTCGTTCGGAGCCGAGCACGCTGGTCCATTCGTCGAATGGCAGGTTGCTGGTGACGATTGTCGCGCCGCGCTCGTAACGCTGGCTGAAGACCTCGAACAGCAGTTCGGCGCCGGTCTGCGACAATGGCACATAGCCAAGTTCGTCGACGATCAGCAGCTTGTGACCGGCGAGTTGGCGCTGCAGGCGCAGGAGCCGTTTCTCATCGCGGGCCTCGATCAGTTCGTGCACCAGGGCGGCGGCGGTGGTGAAGCCGACTGAGAGTCCCTTCTGGCACGCTGCCAGACCGAGCCCGAGTGCGATGTGGCTCTTGCCGGTTCCGGAGTTGCCGAGCGCGATGATGTTCTCGCGCCGCTCGACATACTCTGAACGTGCAAGCTCCAGGACGAGGGCCTTGTTCAAGGATGGCAGTGCCGCGAAGTCGAAGCTGTCGAGGCTTTTGACAGTCGGGAACCTGGCCGCCTTGATACGACGCTCGACCATGCGCCGTTCGCGGTCGATCAGCTCCAACTCGGCCAGCCGCAGCAGATAGCGGGGGAAGTCGGCTCCCTCGGCGGCACATTGGCGCGCCACCTTGTCATACTCGCGCAGGAATGTCGGCAGCTTGAGTGCCTTGAGGTGATGCGCCAGGAGAACCTGCGGGGTATCGGTCATGCCGCTTCTCCCCTGCACAGGTCGAGGTAGGCCTTGACCGAGGTGGTGGTGACGGTGGCTCTCGGCAGGTAGGGGTAGATCGTCATGTCCAGGCGTGGCGGCCGGCGCTCAATCCGGCACAGCACGAGGTGTTTGATGGCATCGAAGCCGATGGCGCCGCGGGCAATGGCGTCGCCTACGGCCGCCGTCACGTCCTCGATCTTGAACGCCTCCATCAGGCGCAGGACCTGCACATACTCGCGCTTGCCCTGTTTGCCCATGCGCGCCTCGAGCAGGCGACGCAAGGTGGCGAACGCCTCCGGCAGTTGCCAACCTGCTAACGGTGCGGCCTGGTCGAGCGCGTTGATCTTCTGTTCGATCAGGGCGAGGTAATGCAGAGGGTTGAAGACAAAGTCCTCACGCTCGTAGGAGCGCGGGTGCCGCGCGATCACCTCGGCGCCGCATGAGATCACCACCTCGTGCACGTAACCGTGCACCAGCACATCGCGGTGACCGTAACTGGTCGGCACCGAGTAGTCGTTGCGCCGGTAGCGCACCAGCGACAGCGAGGACACCTTTGTCCCAAGCTTCTCGCAGGCGTCGTAGGCCGGTGGAAGTGGCTTCGTAAAGGCCACCAGATCGCGCGCAAGCCGCTCGCCGATCGTCTCGCCATGGCCGCGCAAGCGATCCGCCATGCGTTTGCGGCAACAGTCAAGAAGATGGGCGTTGAAGGCCTCGAAGCTGTCGATCACCGGGATCGGCACCAGGAAGTTGCGGCGCGCGTACCCGACAAGGCCTTCGACCTTACCCTTGTCGTTGCCCTTGCCAGGCCGACCGAACCGATCTTCGAACAAGTAGTGCGATTGCAGCTCGCTGAACACCCGCGTGCGCTGGCGCGCGCCGTCACCCAGAATGCGCGCCACCGCGATCTTGGTGTTGTCGTACAGGATCGATCGCGGCACTCCGCCGAAGAAGGCAAAGGCTCGGACGTGCCCGTCGCAGAAGGCTTCCGTCGTCTCCGCCGGATACGCCGCTACAAAACAAGCGTCCGAATGCGGCAGGTCCATCGCAAAAAAGTGGATCTTGCGTTCCTCTCCGCCAATGATCCCGATCGCTTCACCAAAATCCACCTGCGCGTGCCCAGGAGGATGCTCCAGCGGTACGAACATCTCCTGCGATCGCCGCCGGCACAGCGCCACGTAGTCCTTAACGATCGTGATGCCGCCCAAATATCCATGCTCGTCCCGAAGCCGCTCAAAAATCCGCTTCGATGTATGCTGCTGCTTCTTCGGCCGGACTTTGTCGTCGGCCAGGATCGCATCGATTACCCCGATGAATGGGTCGAGCTTGGGCTTCACCGGCGGCTTCGACCGCCGATAACCGGGCGGTACGGAGAACTCCAACATCTTGTCGACAGTTCTTGGATCAATCCCAAATCGTCGTGCCGCCGCCCGCTTGCTCAGCCCCTCAATCCGAACCGCGTGTCGTACCTTCGCGTATAGGTCCACGTCCTTCATCCCTCGCCCTCGCCCGAATCAGGCAAAGGCTTCCTGGCTGCCGGATTTTTACTCCGGCGCAACCGAACCATTCGGTCGCTTCAGGTGAGGGATTTTTGCTCCGGCGCTTACAAAATTGAGCATCGATGAAAAAACCGGCGCGGATGAACGTTCACGACGTTCACCAGAAAATGCCGGTCCCGTGAACGTCACCCACGACGGTGAACGTCATGTCGGCGATGTTCACGAAATCGCCCGCAACGAAA
>CAYWVA010000385.1:0-2829 GCA_964461545.1 uncultured Rhizobiaceae bacterium
CCCGTCACCACCGTGCCACGCCCCGAAATCGAGAACACATCCTCGATCGGCATCAAAAACGCACCATCAATGGCTCGCTCCGGCTGCGGAATGTAACTGTCCATCGCATCAACCAGCTTGACGATCGACGGCTCCCCAAGCTCACTCTGGTCGCCGTCAAACGCCTTCAGCGCCGAACCCACAATGATCGGCGTGTCATCGCCCGGAAACTCATAAGTGCTCAGCAAATCCCGAACCTCAAGCTCCACCAGCTCCAAAAGCTCGGCATCGTCCACCATGTCCGCCTTGTTCAAATACACCACGATGTACGGCACACCCACCTGACGCGCCAGCAAAATATGCTCCCGCGTCTGCGGCATCGGACCATCCGCAGCCGAAACCACCAGAATCGCTCCGTCCATCTGCGCCGCACCGGTGATCATGTTCTTGATGTAGTCCGCATGCCCCGGACAATCCACATGCGCGTAATGCCGGTTCGCCGACTGATACTCCACGTGCGCCGTCGCAATCGTGATGCCGCGCGCCTTCTCCTCCGGCGCATTGTCAATCTGGTCGTAAGCACTCACCTCACCACCAAACTTCTCCGCCATCACCTTCGTCAACGCCGCCGTCAAGGTCGTCTTGCCATGATCCACATGACCAATCGTCCCCACATTCACATGCGGCTTCGTACGCTCGAATTTCGCCTTGGACATCGGTGCTCGACTCCGGACTGTTTGTTGATTCCGATCCTGCGGCACCAGCCCGTTCGGCCGTGGCGTCCGCCTGGTTGCTTGCCTTCTTCTGGAGCCCACAACCGGATTTGAACCGGTGACCTCTTCCTTACCAAGGAAGTGCTCTACCGACTGAGCTATGTGGGCTGTGTTCCTTTCATCTCCTGCCCGTTCTCCGGCGGCGGCTGCCAACTGGAGCGGGCGATGGGAATCGAACCCACATCATCAGCTTGGAAGGCTGAGGTTCTACCATTGAACTACGCCCGCGCGCGCTCGCCTGTTCCCCGACCTTCAGCCCCTGTTGGTGGAGGGGGTAGGATTCGAACCTACGAAGGCTGAGCCAGCAGATTTACAGTCTGCCCCCGTTGACCGCTTGGGTACCCCTCCCAAAAGCGCAAGCCGCGTATTATTAAACGCGGCCCTTGGGGTGTCAACTGAAGCGACCGGGCAGGCCGAAGCCCGCCGGTCGCGGTGATACTGCGGGAAAGTTGGCCGCCTGGCCCTACTTGGCGCCCTCTTGGGCGAACCAGGCCGCCACGTCGGCGATATCTGCCTCGGCGAGATCCTTGATCTCCGCCGCGTGCTTGAATTCGCCCGCCCGCGCGGCCCGGATGCGCGCCTCGATTTCGGCGGCACTCATGCCCTGGAAGTCCTCGGCGGGCTCATGGCAGTCCATGCACACGTCGACCTTGGCCTTGCCTGCGGCCGGGTCGCCGGCCATGGCGGCTCCGCTGAACACTGCCAGCGGCAGGGAAATAACTGCGATTGCGAACTTGTTCATCTGCTTGGTTCCTTCTGAGGTGAGCGCTCGGGAATGCTTACTGGCCTCCGGCCTCGGCAGCAAAATAGGCGGCGATATCGTCCACATCGGCCTCGGAGATCTCATCCAGGGCGGGCGGATGCTTGACCTGGCCACTCAGGGCGGCGCGGATCGCCGCGGCAATCTCGGCCGTGCTCATGCCTTCGAAGTCCTCGCCCGCATGGCAGTCCATGCAGGAATCCGCCTTGGCCTTGCCGGCCGCCGCATCACCGGCGAGCGCCGCGCCGCTGGAGACGAGGAAGGGGAGTACGATCATTGCGGCAGTGAGCTTTCTCATGGGAACTCCTCGATATTCATGAACTTGACGTGGCGTTGACGGTTCGACAACCAAAGCGTGGAGAAGTGCGGGTCCGGAGCCGGCGACAGGAGTCGAACCTGCGACCTGCTGATTACAAATCAGCCGCTCTGCCAACTGAGCTACACCGGCGTGAGCGCGCATTCTAGGGCCGCGCCCCACGCAGTCTCAAGCCTCGACCCCTTATTCTCCGCCGGCTTCGGCGTAGAAATAAGCGCTGATGTCGGCGATATCCGCTTCAGTGACGCCCTCGAGGCCCGGGGGATGCCGCTGCCCGCCCGAAATCACGGCACGGTTGGCCTCGACGATCTCTTCGAGCGACATGCCCTCGAAGTCTTCGCCGGCGTGGCAGTCCATGCAGGCGTCGGCCTTGGCCTTGCCGGCCGCGGCGTCACCCGCGAGCGCCGCCCCGCTGAAAGCCACCAGGGGCAGGGCGACTAATGCAATGGTCAACTTATTCATGTGCTGATTCTCCTGACTCAATTTCCAGAACTAAGGCAAATTATACGTTCCGCGTTCCGCATGGCCATGCGTAGAGCCCACGACGCCCAATGGGCCCGGATTCATCCCGCGTTCAGGTAGCGCTTGCCCGCTTCAGCCGGCCGCGCGGGCCAGGCCCCGAAATACCAGGTCCGGCACATGCTCGGCATCCCCGAATGCAGCCAGCAGCGTCGCTGCATCGCCACCGGCCACCAGGAGCCGTGCCGGCCCGCCACACTCCCTTTGCAGCTGTTCGCGGGCGGCCGTCACCGCCCCCTGGGCCGCCAGCCGCACCCCCGCTTCCATGCCCGCGCGGGTATCCACCGGGAATCCCGCCTCGGCAGGATCCGGGGAGGCGTGCCGCCGGCTTTTCAAATCGCCGGTGTGCGCCTCCAGCGCCTCAAGCATCATTTGCAGCCCGGGGAGGATCCAGCCGCCGAGGTGCCGGCCTTCGGGGGCCATGGCATCCAGCGTCAGCGCCGAGCCGGCATCCACGACCAGGCAGGCGCCCTCGCAAAGGC
>CAYWVA010000386.1:0-2828 GCA_964461545.1 uncultured Rhizobiaceae bacterium
CCTCAAACGTCACCCGGCCATGGCGTTCGGTCAAAAGCTTGGCCTTGGACTTGCCAAAACCCATGGCCTTGCCCGACGACGACTGCATCTGGCGCATGAAGAAGATCCATACCGCGATCATCAACAGGATCGGGAACCATGACAGCAAGACGCCCGGCAAAAAGTTGTCATCCTGGGCCGGACGCGCCTTGATCTCGATGTTCCTGTCGCGCAGGCGCGACACCATATTGGGATCTTGCGGGGTGTAGGTCTGGAAGGCGCGTCCGTCAGTGAACTGCCCCGTCACCGTATCGCCGGCAATGGTGACGCTTCGGACCTCGCCGGCCTCGACCCTCTGAAGGAATTGCGAGTAGCTGATTTCACTCGTGGTGGCCCGCTGGCCTGGGCTCTGGAACAGGTTGAACAGCGCAAACAAGAGTAGCGCAATGATGATCCAGACGGCGAAGTTCCGAAAATTGTTCACCTAGTTCCTCACGGGCTTGAGCGCAGGCAGGCCGGCACAACGGGCCTACGCCCATCTTAACATAAGAACGTCCGCCGCCCTTGCCAAGTTCACCGCGACGGTAAACCGCTCCCTAGCGGTGCCGCCTCGGGGGCTCGCGGACAATCCGCACCGCCTCCTTGCGTCGCATGACGCGGCAGCCTGCCAGCGTGCGCCCGCCGCCCTTGCCGGCCGAGATCCACGCGCTCAGACGCTCGAGCGCCGAGAGCTGCGGAGGCTCCCCACCCGCCCCATAGCGCATAACAAGCCGCTGCAGCAAGCGCACGATCAGTTCCTCCGGCTCCTTTTCAAGCGCAGAGACCTGCAATGTCGCGGCCTCCCCTTGGTGTGCCACGGCGCTCGCCTCGAGACGTGAGGTGGCATGTTCAAGCGCCTGGCGGGCGCGCGCCAAGCGGCTGGCTGAGAGCGCGATCATGGCGGGCGCGAGGCCTTCGGTCTCTAGGAGTTCGAGTGCTTTGCGCCAGCGCACGCGTTCGTAACGCGGATCTGAGTTGCTCGGATCCTCGATCCAACTCTCCCCGGCTGCTACCAGAGTGCGGCGCAGTCGCGCCTGCGGCACGCCGAGCAGCGGCCTAACGATTGTCACAACGTCTTCGCGCACTGTCCGCATGGCCGCCAAGCCATCGACCCCGCTGCCCCGGGCGAGCCGCATCAGAAAGGTCTCGGCCTGGTCATTCAGGCTGTGAGCGGTGACCAATGCGTCAGCCCCGTGATCGATGCACCAGCCGATGAGGAGCTGGTAGCGCGCCTCGCGCGCCCGGGCCTGCACACCGGCCGCCGGCTTGTCGCCTAGCCATTCGAGCACCCCCGCGGCGAGCCCGAGCTGTCGGGCCCGCTCGACGACCCAGCGCGCCTCCTTGCCCGAGTCCGGCCGCAAGCCATGATCGACGGTGAGCACCGTCAGGCGCGGCGATCCCATCGCCTCCCCGGCCCAGCGGGCAGCAAGCCACATCAAGGCCATGGAATCTCCACCGCCCGATACCGCAAGCGCGGCATGGCGGTAGGATTTGAGAAGGTTCAGGAGATTGGCGGCTTGTGACGATGAAATCGAGTCCTCATCGGCCTCAGCAGCCGGCACGCTGCATCTCCTTGAGCGCCTCGTTGCGGACGTTGGCGGCCGTCGGATAGTTCTTCGCGACCTCGGCAAAGGTGCTGCAAGCCTGCGGCTTCTGTTCAAGCTGCTGCAGCGAAAGCCCCAGTTTGAACAGGGTCTCCGGCGCCTTGCGACCCTCCGGATAGCCACGATAACCCTTGAGGAAGCTCTGGGCCGCCTGCTTGTAATCGCCCTGGACGAAATAGGTCTCGCCCAGCCAGTAATGGGCATCGCTCGCCAGCGGGTGATCGCCATGACGATCGAGGAACATCTTGAAACTGCCCTCCGCGGCGCCGAAGCGGCGGCCGAGCAGGCTTTCATAGCCGCTCTCATAGAGCCGGTCGGCTGAGTCTCCGGTCGATGGCAGCGCAGAGCCGTCGAGAGCCGCCCGCTCCACCGTCTCAGGCAGCAGGCTGGCGCCGTCATCGCTTGCAACACCAGTGCGCGGAAATTGGCCCGGCTCGTAAAGCTGGGTTCCGCTAAGGGTGCCGAGCACCTGGGGCCCCGGTGCCCTGTAGATCTCAACGGTCACGTCCTGCTCAGCGGAAAGCTGTGCCAGCTCACGGGATTGGTACTGGGAGAAATCGAAGCTTTCTCTCTCCTGGGAGGCTGCCGGCCGCTGCTCGAAGATCGACCCGGTGGTGCCTGGCGATCCCTCGAGCTGTTGCAGGCGCAGCTCCAAGGAGTGCTGGGTCCGCCTGATCTCGTCGAGCACGCCGAGGATCTGGCGCAGCTGATCCTCGATGGCTGCCACGCGATAGCTGGCTTCGCCCATCACGGCAGGATTGCCCGGCATCCCGCCTCCGCCGGAGGCGAGGCCGCGCACTTCGTGCTCGAGCCGGATGATCCGGTCATAAAGGGCGTTCCACTGGTCGGACTGGGCATGTGCCGGTCGCGGCTCGGCCAGGGTGGCGAGTGCCAGCGCCAAGCAGCCGAACATCACCATGACGAAAATACTTTTCCGGGTCATGTCGATCGATGTCTCCTTCTCGCGGGGCGCCCGCCGGGCCGCGATCGTCACCCTTGCTCCGGCGCAATGCCGGCCTGCCTCGCTTCGGGATGCCACCTAACCCGCAAAGGCGGAAAATCTATGGCAGGCTCCGGTGTCAGGCTAGCCTGACACTGCGCCCCCGGTGACCACCGTGACGGCGCGTCGGTTCTGGTTCCAGCATGATTCTGCATCGCACAGCGCCACCGGCCGTTCCTTGCCATAAGCGATGGTCGACAGGCGCG
>CAYWVA010000387.1:0-2826 GCA_964461545.1 uncultured Rhizobiaceae bacterium
ATGAGCAGGCTGTTGAACTGGGCCAGCAGGCGCATGAGGGGCCCGCGCGATGCGGTTTCGGGGAGCCGGTTGGGCCCGTACTCGCCGAGGCGCCGTTGGGCCTCCTCCTGGGTCAGCCCGTCGGTGCTCGCCTCGATTCGCGCCAGCACCTCGTCGGCTGCCATGGCATGCCACGGCTCGCCGGTCTTGTGGACTTCGGACGGTGCTTTGCGGATGGCGTCTGGCGGCATCAAGAATGGATCGGTCGGGTGGTTCAGTGGGACATGAGCACAGGGACCGTCATAGACTGAACAATGGTGTGTGTCGCGCCCCCCAAGGAAGAATTCGCGCGTGGTCGGCCTTGACTAACCGAGAAGCGGCTTTTGCTCGAAGCTATCGAGGGTGCGGGGTCTCACTAGCGCCACAAACGCCACCATTGTCATACCGGCAGAACGCGGAGAAAGTCATGAGATCTTCAACGGCCATGCCGCACGTGCCGGCGCATCCCCGTTTCATGAAGCCGTTTGGCCGTTCACTGGTGATCGTGCTTGCCGCGGTGATGGCAATCGGCCTGGCTGCGCCCGTGGCACTTGCCCAGGACTTCGCTCTCCAGGCGTGGCCGAGCGAAATCTCTTCGGGGGCCGTCACGGTTCGTGTCTATGAGCCGGTGTTCGACGAATTTAGTGGTGGCCGGCTGAGCGCGCGGGCGGCCGCTGCAGTCATCGCAGAGGAAGGTGCCGAACCCTCGTTCGGCGCCGTCCGGTTGAATGCGGCTGTGTCCATCGATCATCAGCGAGACCTGGTAACCATTGACCGGATCGAGGTCGCCGATGCCATCTTCCCCGGCCTTGACGACGACGACCGGGAGGACGCCGAGGCCCTGATCGCGGCCTGGGGCAATGCCGGCGGGATGAACTTTTCCCTGGACCGGGTCATGGATGACGTGGAGCGTCATGCCGGCAAGGACAGCCTCAACGTGACGCCTCCCCGCATCATGGCGGTGTACGAGCCGGCGGCCTTGATCATGATCGACGGCGAGCCGATTCTGCGCAATGTCCCAGACAGCCCGCTCATGACCGTGATCAACACGCCCTACATGATCGTCCTCGATCCGTCCGAGGGCCGCTATTACCTGTCCTCCGGGCTCGCATGGTATTCCTCCACGGAGGTGCTGAGCGGCTGGGAAGCGGAGCCCGCCCCGCCGCGGCGGGTGCGTGACCTCATCGCGTTGCGCCGCGGCACCGAACAAGACAAGTCGCCCGATGTGCCCGAAAACGTTCGGATCATCGTGGCGACGGACCCGACCGAGCTCATCGTTCTCACCGGTGAGCCGCAATTCGTGCCGCTTGTCGGCGGCACGCTGCTGGCGGTCAGGAACACCGAGTCCGACCTGCTGTTCACGCCGCTCGAACGGACCTTCTATGTTCTGATCTCCGGGCGCTGGTTCGTAGCCTCGTCGCTTGATGGACCCTGGTCGTTTCGCTCACCGGACGAACTGCCTTCGGACTTCGCCAGGATCCCGGAAGACTCCGACTATGGCCACCTGCTCGTGGCGGTCCCCGGCACGGCGGTCGCCGACAAGGCCGTCCTCGATGCAACGGTGCCTCACACAGCGGCGGTGTCGATCAAAGGGCCCGAGCTCAGTGTCGACTATGACGGCGAGCCGCAGTTCGAGCCCGCTGGCGCTACGGGCGTACGCTACGCGGCCAACACGTCGCGTCAAGTGCTGCATGCCGAGGACCATTACTACGCAGTTCATGAGGGCGTGTGGTTCGAGGCCGGCAGCGCCTACGGGCCATGGCTGGTTGCCACTCGTGTGCCACGGAGCATTTACCGCATCCCGGCCTGGAGCCCGGTCTACAACGTGACCTGTGTACGCATCTACGATGCCTGGGCCGACTTCGTCTATGTCGGCTACACATCCTGCTATACCGGCACCTACGTCTATGCCGGCACGATAGTATACGGCACCGGATACTACTACGCACCCTGGCTGACGCCTCATGTGTACTATCCGCGTCCCTATTCCTATGGCTTCTACTTCGGCTACAACCCGTGGACCGCGGGATGGCATTCTCACTACCGCTTCGGCGGCCCGTTCCTCGGCATCGGCCTTGCCTGGGGGTGGACCTGCAACTGCGCAACCGGGGGCATCTACGGCTCGTGGTGGGGCACCGGCTATCGTCCCTGGCCGAACCACTATCATGACCATGTCGCTTACACCTACGGCCGTGGCCACGGCCTTGCCATAGATGACAGGCGGATCGTGGTCAGTCCGAGCGTCTATGCTGAAAATTTCACCCGCACGACCTACGATCGGCGCCGGACCGGCCGGGACCGGCTCGACCGCGATCGACCGCAGGTGGCGCAGCGCGATCTTTACCGGCAAGCCCGCGAGCGGATCACCGATGTGGGTGGCCGATATCCGACCGAGCGACTGGCGGAGCGGCGCGTATTCGTCGACCGAGAGGGCGAGATCTATCGCCGCGACCAACAGGGCACCTGGCAACGCCGAGAGCGCAATGATTGGCGCCGCGCCGCCCGCACCCCGCAGCTTGACACGCCACAAGCGCGAATCGAACGCCTGCGCACTCCCCGCGCCCGACCCGCCGACCAGCCCCTGACGGTGGTGCCGCGCGCCCGGCCCACCGAGCAGCTCCGCACGACGGTGCCGCGCCTCAGGCCCGACCAGCAGCAGCGCCAGCAACAACCGTCGGTCCTTCAGCGCCAGCCAAGGACCCTAGAGCCCGAGCAACAACCGACTGTCCGTCAGCGCCGACCGAGGACCGAGCAGCCCGAGCAACAACCGACTGTCCGTCAGCGCCGACCGAGGACCGAGCAGCCCGA
>CAYWVA010000388.1:0-2825 GCA_964461545.1 uncultured Rhizobiaceae bacterium
TGGTTTGGCTGATCCGCCGACTGCTGGAAGCGCGCGACGACACCGTGCTTGCCGGCAGCCCGTGGCTACCGAATGCCTGGATGGACGAGATGGGCATCCGCCAAAGCCTGAGCATACTCGCCCGCAAGAACGGCACCCATCTGCTCGAATACGGCAACCCGCTCGGTTACCTGCCGCTTCGCGAGCACTTCGCGCTGATGCTGTCTGAGCTCGGGATCACGGCGCAGGCCCCGCAGATCGTGCTGACCCAGGGCACCAGCCAGGCGCTCGACCTCATCATGCGCCACTTCATCAAGCCAGGCGATGCCGTGCTGGTCGACGATCCTGGCTACTACAACCTGTTCGGCAATCTGCGCCTGCATGGCGCGCGCCTGTTGGGCGTGCCGCGCTCCCCCGACGGCCCCGATATAGCCGTGCTCGAACAGTTCGCCATGGAGCACCGGCCGCGTATCTACTTCACGCAATCGGTGATGCAGAACCCGACCGGCACCAACATGAGCCCTCATGTCAGCTTCCGCGTATTACAGCTCGCCGACAAGTTCGATTTCTTGGTGGTCGAAGACGACATCTTTTGCGATCTGCAGATTCGCAAGACGCCGCGCCTCGCCGCGCTCGATCAACTCGATCGGGTGATCTACGCGCGCAGCTTCTCCAAGACCTTGTCGGGCAGCCTGCGCGTCGGCTTCCTGGCGGCGCGACAGCCAATCGCCAACGACCTGGCAGACGTGAAGATGTTGACCAGCATCACCAGCTCCCAGTTCGTCGAGCGCCTGCTCTATGGGATGCTGGTCGACGGCCACTATCGCAAATTTCTGTCGCGCCTGCACAAGAGTTTGGACGAGGCCCGGCTCGCCGCCATCCATGCGTTGACCTCGATCGGCATGAAATTGCTGGTGGAACCGGAGGCCGGCATGTTCCTTTGGGCGCGGTTCCCGCACGTCGAGGACGCCCTGAGCTTGGTCGATGGGGCTACCAAGAGCGGCATCATGCTGGCGCCCGGCGTGGTGTTCCGGCCGCATCTGCAGCCCTCGCCTTGGATGCGCTTCAACGTGACGACCTGCGACCACCCACGAGTGCAGCGCTGGCTGGAGCAGGTTGCGGATGCAAATTGATCGGCGACGGCTCTAACCGGCGGCCGGCGCCTGCAGCTGCAGTCCCAGGAAGCGGTTGAGCGTTGCGTCATCCTTCAGCAGATCTTGCGAGTGTGCCTGATGGGCGATGATGCCGCGCTCGATAATCACGGCCTCCTCGGTCAGGGCGAGCGCAAGCTCGGCGTGTTGCTCGACCAGGATGAGGCCGATGTTCTCGGCGGCCATCCGCCCAATCGCGGCGGTGAGCTCTTCGACAATGATCGGCGCCAGGCCCTCCAGTGGCTCGTCGAGCAGAAGGACGGTTGGGTTCGTCATTAGTGTTCGCGCGATCGTCAGCATCTGCTGTTCTCCACCGGACAGCTGGTTGCCCAGGTTGGTGCGGCGCTCCTTCAGGCGTGGGAACAGGCCGAAGATGGCTTCGAGATTCCAGCGTCCAGGCCGGGCGGCGACAGTGAGGTTCTCCTCCAGGGTGAGCGAAGGGAATATCTCGCGCTCTTGCGGCACCCATCCAACGCCCAGTTGCGCGCGCCTATGCGGCGGCAGTCGCGAGATGTCCTTGCCGTTCAGCCACACCGAACCGCGCAACAGGGAGACGAAGCCCATGACCGTCAGGAGCAGCGTCGTCTTGCCGACGCCGTTGCGGCCCAGCACGGCGAGGCTGCCACTGGCCGGCAGGGCAAGCGAGATGCCGTCGAGCACCACGGACTCGGCGTAACCAGCGCGTACATCGCGGAACTCGAGGAGGGGTTCAGGCATGGTGCTTACTGCCGAGATACACCTCTCTGACGCGCGGATCGCGGCTCACCACCGCGGGTTCTTCTTCCAGCAGCACGCCACCCGAGACCATGACGATGACGCGCGTGGCGAAGCTGAACACGATATCCATGTCGTGTTCTATGAACAGCACTGAGATTTCTTTGGGGAGTGCCGCAAGGACGCTGAACAGCATCGCGCTCTCGTCCTTCGGCACCCCGGCAGCGGGCTCGTCGAGCAGCAGCACTTTCGGGCGAGTGGCGAGGGCGAGCGCGATCTCCAGCAGTCGCTGCTGGCCGTAGGGCAGGGTTCGCGTCGGCCGCGTCGCCACTGTCCCGAGCCGCAGCTGGCAGAGCAGATCGTAGGCCTCCGTGATGGCGCCTTCGTGCGCGTTCAGGCTGCGCCAGAACTGGCCAGTGGCGCCATGGCGTTCGCACACCGCAAGCGTCACGGCTTCGAGCGGAGTGAGGCCCGGGAACAGGGTGTTGATCTGGAATGTCCGGGTTAAGCCGTGGCGGACCCGGGCCGCCGGTGGCGTTGTCGTGATGTCTCGCCCGTCCAGCAGAATGCGGCCGGAATCCGGTTTCAACCGGCCGGTGATCAGGTTGATGAGGGTGGTCTTGCCGGCACCGTTCGGTCCAATAAGTGCGTACCTGGCGCCGCGCGGCAGCGCGATGGCCACCCCGCGCGCCACCGCCAGCGAGCCAAAGCTCTTGGACAGCGCTTCGGTGCGCAGCACGATCGGATCGTCCTCCATCACTCGCGCCCTATCAGCCGCGCAAGGCCGCCGAGAATGCCCCTGGGCATGAACAGCACCACAAACATCAGCAGCAGCCCGATCCAGAAATACCAGTATTGCGGGTTCACGCCGGACAACTGGTCGCGCACGAGGAGAAAGATGACGGCGCCGAGGATCGCCCCATAGAGCCGTCCGGTGCCTCCGAGAATGAGCATGATGACCACGTCGGCGGAGCGCTGGAA
>CAYWVA010000389.1:0-2819 GCA_964461545.1 uncultured Rhizobiaceae bacterium
TGGCATCGTCCATGACGATGCCGATGGCCATCAGCAGCGCCACCAGCGTCATCATATTGATCGACAACCCGAGCACGACCATGGCGGCCAAGGCCCCGAGAAAGGCGACCGGCAGGCCCATGGCAGCCCACAACGCCAGCCTCGGACGAAAGAACATGGCCATAACAAGCATCACAAGAACCAGCCCGATGGCGCCGTTCTTGACCAGCATCTCCAGGCGGTCGCGAACAATGGTCGTCATGTCCTGAGTGATATCGAAGCTCACCTGCGGGCGAGCGGCGCGTTCACCGGCCAGAAACGCCTCAAGCTCTGCCAGGACGTCCAAAGCGTCATCGCCGCGCGCCTTGCGTATCTCGAGGAGACCGGCGCGTTGGCCGTTGAACAAGATCATGTCCTCGGGCGTTGCGAAATCCACCCTGATCTCGGCGATGTCGCCGAGCTTGAGCTCGCCACCGCGCTCGCCGGCGAGCACTACGAGTTCAGCAAGCGCAGTCGCGCTGCGCCGCTCGTCGGTGAACCGGACGAGGACGTCCTGCTGGCTCGTTTCGATGGTGCCGATGGGCAGATCAACATTCTGCTGGGTAACAAGCCGTGCCAGGTCGGCGACCGAGAGCCCATGCTGGCGCAGCGCCTGACGGGAAATCTCGATCTGCAGTTCGCGCTCCGAGAACCCCTTGATGGCAACCTGAGCGACGCCGGGCAGCGCCAGCAGGCGATCCTGCAGTCGTTCCGCGTAGCTCTTCAGGTGATGTGCCGACATCGGGCCGGTGACCGAGACGGCGGCCACGAGATCGGTCCGGTGCAATTCCTGCACCACCGGGGCTTCGGCGCGCGCCGGCAGATCCCGAATGGCGGCAACCCCCGACTGAATGTCATCAAGGAAGCGTTGGAACTGTCCTCTGTCCGTCATTTTGGCGACGGCGCTGGCCAGATTGTCCTGTGCCGTACAGGTCAGCTCCGCAAGATCCTCAAGGCCTTCAAGAGCTTCGATCAGCCTGCGGCACACGGCATCCTCCACATCGGCGGCCGTGGCACCGCGGTATTCGACGTCAATGCCCACTTCCTTGGGCAGAAAGTCCGGAAAGGTTTCTCGCTTGAGCGCCGGTACCGCAAACAGTCCTGCCGCAACAATCATGATGAGCAGCAGATTGGCCGCCGTCGGATGGCCAGCGAACCAGCGGATCATGGTCACGCCCCGTCCGCAGCGCTGGCCATCCACTCCTCGACGTCGGGCGCACTGCGCGGCTCGATGGCCATGCCGGCAATCGCCGGCACCAGATCGTCGATCACCACCCGCTCACCGCCGGCCAGGCCCTCTTCAACGATTGCCAGTCCATTCTGCCGGAAGGCGATGCGCACAGCACGTATGGTGAGCCGGTTCTGGTCATCGAGAAGATAGACATGGTCCTCATGGACCGCTGCTGCCGGCACGACGGTCATCGCAGGCCGAGGCAGGCCTGTGAGCTGGACCTCGACATACATGTTCTTCACCAGCGGCGGACGCTCCGGTGGCCGGGCGCTTCTATAGGGCTCGTCGACCGCCACCACGACCTGCACCGTTCGGGTCTGCGGATCGAGGCCGCCCTCCACGCGGGAAATGCGCCCCGGCCATTCGCCGCCGCCTCCCGCCAGCAGACGCACGCGGGCGCCGATGGCGGAAAGGTCGATCTTGTCCGACAGCAGAACGGCATCGCCGGCAAAGGGCAGGGTGCCGATGATTCGCCGGAACGCCTCGATCTGGATCTGGGCGGGAACTTCGGCAATTGCGATGCCGTCGCCTGAGACCAGCTTTTGTCCCACGGCCACGAACTCGTCCAGATCGGCATTGACCTCGGAGACCCGCATGTCGAGTGGCGCGGCGATTGTGGTATACGTCAGATCGCGCTTGGCGCGTTCCAGGCGGGAGTCGGCCTGGGCGACCTCGGCTTGGAGGCGATTGCGTCGGCTCGGCAGGAGGGAGAGCTGGTTTTCGAGCTCCTGGACAGCCTTGCGGGCATTGAGCGTCTGGCTTTCCTGTTCGTCAAGGCGCGCAGCCGGAGCCGCTCCCTGGGCTACCAATCTTTTTATCCGCTCGAGTTCCCGCCCGGACAGAACCAGCCTGTCCTGCTCGATAGCAAGCAGACTCTCAAGACTGGCCTGGTCAGCACCAAGCTGGTCACGCTCAGCATTGAATACCGCGATCTGCGCTTCGGCCTCGGCGATCGCCAGTTCGTAGTCGGCCGGGTCAATGGCAAGCAGGCGGGTTCCGGCGACGATGATGCTGCCGTCTTCCAGATCCGGATGGCGGTAGACGACCGTTCCGGAGACCCGGTTGACGGCCTGCCACGTCGACCCGGGCCGGGCCACGCCAAAGCCCTTGGCGACCGGCCGGACCTGCACGAGCGGTACCTCGACAATCCGGGCCGCCCGCACGCTCTCCTGCCCAGCCACGCGTTCGGGCGGCTGCCACAGGCTGCTCAGCCAGTAGGCGAGGCCAGCGCCGGCCGCCAGCCCGGCCACCAGCAGGAGCACCGGCAGGGTTTTTGTCGATCTCATTCTTCGTTTCTCGAAGGCAAGAACATATGCCCCAGCTGCTAGGCGGGTGCGCGGAGCACCATGATATCACTCAATGCTGCGAGTCGTGTCACCCAGCATAAACGCCTTTTCCCGACGTTCACCACTGACTCATCCGTCAAGCCCCCGCCTAACGACGCGGGGCTTGCAAAGGTCATAGTCGGCTCGCCTGGCTGGCCGCGGCCCTCACTCCCCTCTCCATGCCTCGCGTCTATTCGGCGGCGAGACCGATTTCCTCCTCGATGCCCTCGCGGAAAATGTCGGGC
>CAYWVA010000390.1:0-2819 GCA_964461545.1 uncultured Rhizobiaceae bacterium
CCGCGCCGAACGCGGTGATCCGGCTCGGTGCCGGCCACCACGACGGCCCGCTGGTCATCGACACGCCGTTGTCGCTAGTGGGCGACGCCGACGCGCGGCTGGTCGGGCCCGGAACGGGCAGCGTGATCACCATAAACGTCTCCGACGTGCAGATCGAAGGCCTTGAGATCACCGGCTCGGGCCGCGATCTGCCGGCCATGGATTCGGCCGTCCTGGTCAACCGCACCGCCGAGCGCGCGATCATCCGCTCGAACCGTTTGATCGGCAATCTGTTCGGCGTCTACCTGCACGGTGCTGCCGGTTCGCTGGTGCAAGACAATGAGATCGTCGGCCGCGAAGACCTGCGCACGGCGGAGGCGGGCAACGGCGTCTCGATCTGGAATGCGCCGGGCGCGCAAGTGATCGGCAACACCATCCGGCAGGGTCGGGACGGCATCTTCGTTAACGTCAGTAAACAGAACGTCTTCGCCAACAACACCTTCTCGGATCTGCGCTTCGCCATCCACTACATGTACACCCACGACAGCCAGGTGATCGGTAATCGCTCGCGCGGCAATCATGCCGGCTGGGCCATCATGTATTCCAACAATCTCGAAATCCGCGACAACGTTTCGGACGGCGATCGCGATCACGGCCTGCTGCTTAACACCACCAACAGGTCCGAGGTCACCGGCAACATCGTCCGGGGCGGTCGGCAAAAATGCCTGTTCATGTACAACGCCAACCGCAACCTGGTGGCCGAGAACCGGTTCGAGGGCTGCCCCATCGGCATCCATTTCACCGCCGGGTCGGAACGCAATATCGTCACCGGCAACGGCTTCATTGCCAACCGTACCCAGGTCAAGTACGTCGGTACGCGCTATCTCGACTGGGCTCATGAGGGCCGCGGCAACTACTGGAGCGACAACCCGGCCTTCGATCTCGACGGCGACGGCATCGCCGACCGGCCGTACCGGCCGAACGACGTGATGGACGAGGTGCTGTGGACGCTGCCGCAGGCCAAGGTCCTCATCAACAGCCCGGCCGTACAGATCGTGCGCTGGTCCCAGTCACGCTTTCCCGCACTCTTTCCCGGCGGCGTCGTTGACACCGCGCCGTTGATGCAGCCGCCCGCCTCGGCGGCGGAGGACCCCTCATGACTGCGATCGCCCAATGGTCTTCCGTTTCCAAGCACTATGGCAGGGTCGCTGCGGTTGAGGACGTGTCGCTGTGTCTTTATCCCGGCGAGGCGACGGCGCTCGTCGGCCATAACGGTGCCGGCAAGACCACCTTGATAAAGCTGCTCCTCGGCCTCATCCGTCCGACCGAGGGGAGCGTCAGCGTGCTTGGCGCCGATCCGGCCGGCCGGCAGGGCTCGCAGGCGCGCCGCGCCATCGGCTTTCTGCCCGAGAACGTTGCGTTTCACGGCGCCATGACCGGCACTGAGCTGATGGGCTTTTATGCCCGGCTAAAAAGCCAGCCGGTCAACCGCAATCGCGACCTGCTTGGCCTCGTCGGCCTTGCCGAAGCAGCGGATCGGCGCGTGTCCACCTACTCCAAGGGCATGCGCCAGCGGCTGGGGCTCGCTCAGACGCTGATCGGCGCCCCGCGCCTTTTGCTGCTCGACGAGCCGACGAGCGGCCTCGATCCGGCCTCGCGGGCCGAAGTCTTCGACATGATCGACCGGTTTCGCGCCGACGGGGCGACGGTGCTCGTTTCCACCCACGCGCTCGCAGAAGTGGGCGAGCGCGTCGACCGAATCGCGGTCATGCACAAGGGCGGCTTGTTGCGGGCCGGATCGATGGCGGACCTGCGCCACGAGACAGGCGTCGATGTGAGGCTGTGCCTGCGGGTCAAGCCGTGCACGACGGGCGCAGTGCTCCAGCGTCTGCCAGAGGGCGTGCGATGCGTGCGCCGCGACGACGCCCGGCTGGAGCTTCTCATGTCGGGAGACCAGAAGATGGCGGTACTGCGCGGGCTTTCCGACATGGGCAGTGTCGAGGACGTGGAGATGACGACGCCCGGACTGGAGGAAGTCTACCGCCAGCTGGTGGCCGACAGGCAGGGCAAGCGATGAAGATCTTGATGATTGCGGCTCAGGAGATCCGCGTCGGCTTGCGCAATCGCTGGGTTGCCGCGACCACCGTTCTGATGGCCGCGCTGGCGTTGTCATTGGTGCTGCTCGGCAGTGCGCCGACAGGTGTCGTAGGCGCTGATCCGCTGGCCATCGTGGTGGTCAGCTTGACGAGCTTGACCATTTTCCTCATTCCCCTGATCGCCCTTCTGTTGTCGTTCGATGGCATCGTCGGCGAGCACGAGAGGGGCACGCTGATGCTGCTGTTGTCCTATCCGGTGGCCCGCTGGCAGGTGGTGGTCGGCAAGGTGCTGGGGCAGACCGCAATCCTCGGCGTTGCGACGCTGGTCGGCTACGGCGCGGCTGCCGCGGCGCTCGCTACGCAAACCGACATAGCTGCTTCCGCCTGGGTTGCCTATTCGGCGATGCTGGCAAGCTCGGTGATGCTGGGCGCCGCTTTCATCGCCATGGGCTGCCTGGCCAGCACGCTGGTGCGCGAGCGTGCCACGGCGGGAGGCCTGGCAGTCGGCGCCTGGCTGTTCTTCGTCCTCATCTACGATTCGGCACTTCTCGGGCTGCTGGTGGCCGACCAGGGCCGAACGGTCGGCGAGCATGGGCTCAACGCGCTGTTGCTGCTCAATCCAGCCGACGCTTTCCGGCTGTTCAACATGACGGCGACCGAGAGCGTGTCGGTCTATAGCGGCATGGCCGGGCCGGGCGACCCTGCCGGCCTGGCGCCGGTGGTGCTGCTCGGCGCCTTGGCGGC
>CAYWVA010000391.1:0-2818 GCA_964461545.1 uncultured Rhizobiaceae bacterium
CGCCGGTCTATGGCATGCTGGCGCTGGCCGGCGGTGTGCTGGCCTACGCCGCGCTTGGCGCGCTGATCCATCTGCGCAACCTGCCCTCGATCGTGGTGACGCTCGGCATGTCGTTCGTCTGGCTCGGCACCGCCGTGCTTATCTTGCCGCGACCGGGCGGGGCGTCGCCGGAGTGGGTCCGCTGGCTGATGACGCTCAGGCCGGAATACGTGCCCTTCCCGATCATCGCCGCCATTGTCATCGCCGCGGTGGTGCATGTCGGATTGATGCGCACCTCCTATGGCGCGGTCCTGCGCGGCGCCGGCGGCAACCCCCGCGCCATCGAGCGCGCCGGCTGGTCGCTGCTCAAGGTCAAGATGACCATGTATGCCCTTGCCGGCATCTTCGGCATGCTCGCCGGTCTGGCTCTCATCGGCCTGACGACTTCGGCCGATGCCAACATCGCGGCCCGCTACACGCTCTTGTCGATTGCCGGGGTCATCCTCGGGGGCGGCGAATTCGTCGGCGGGCGGGTGTCGCCGGTGGGCGCGGTGATCGGCGCCATCACCTTGACGCTAGCTGGCTCGTTCCTGACCTTCCTGCGCATTTCGCCCGACTGGCAGATCGGTGCCACCGGGGTCATTCTCATCATCGTGCTGGCCCTGCGCGCCCTCATCAACCGGGCCGAGGAGCGCTGATGACGACACTTCGAACCAGCCTCGGCACGATCCTCGAAAAGCCCTGGCTGTGGGCCTTTGTCGGCGCCTTCCTGGTATGGATCGCCACCATCGTGTTTACCCGCGGTCTGGGCGCCGGCGAAGTGCTGACTGCGGCGTTCACCTTCGCCGTCTTCTTCGTCATCGTCGGCATCGGCCAGATGTTCGTCATCACGCTTGGCCCCGGCAACATCGACCTCTCGGTGCCGGCCACCATCACGCTGGCCGGCGCGGTGTCGACCAAGCTCATGGACTCCTACGACTCGATGATCCTCGTCGGCTTCCTCGCCGCCATGGGCGTCGGCCTCGGCGTCGGCGTCTTCAACTACGGCCTCATCCGCATCCTGCGCATCCCGCCGATCATTGCCACCTTGTCGGCCGCCTTCATCATCCAGTCGGCGGCCATCGCCTATGGCCGGGGCCTGCGCATCAAGCCGCCCGATGCCCTGGCCGATTTCACCACCGCGCGCATCGCCGGGATGCCGGTCCTCGCCATCTGCATCATCGCGCTGGCCATGGTGATGAGCGTGGTGCTGCACCGCACCGTCTACGGCCGTTCGGTCATCGCCATAGGCCAGAACCGGCGCGCGGCACGGTTCGCCGGCATCAACGTCGAATGGACCCGCTTCGCCACCTACACCATGTGCGCGCTGTTTGCCGCTCTGTGCGGCTATCTGCTGTCGGGGTTTTCAGGCGGTGCCTCGCTCAACATGGGCGAGGAGTATCTGCTTGCCTCCATCGCCGTGGTGGTCATCGGCGGCACCTCGGTGGCTGGCGGCTTCTCCAACGTGCCGGGCCTGTGGGGCGCGGCACTGTTCATGTTCCTGCTGGTCACCATGCTCAACACCTTCGGCGCCGCGGCCGGTGTTCGCCTAATCATGACAGGTCTCATCATCATCGCGGTCATCGTGCTTGCCGGCGGGCGCAAGTCATCGCACTAGCAAGGCAGAAGACAATGGCACTCGTCGGCGACGCATACGAATACATCGATCGCACCTTCCGCGACCTGACCATCCCCATCGCCAAGGTCGATTGCCTGTTCGACGGCTGCCTATGGGCCGAAGGGCCGGTGTGGATCGCCGATGCCAACCAGCTGGTATGGAGCGACATTCCGAACCGGCGCATGCTGCGCTGGGTGCCGGAGTTGGGGGTCTCGGTGTTCCGGGCCGACTCCAACTACGCCAACGGCAACACCCGTGACCGGCAGGGCCGCCTAGTCACCTGCGAGCACGGCACCCGGCGGGTGACGCGCACCGAAGCCGATGGAACCATCACGGTCATCGCCGATGCCTTCAACGGCAAGCGGCTCAACTCGCCCAACGACGTCGTGGTGAAGTCCGACGGCTCGATCTGGTTCACCGATCCGACCTACGGCATTCTCACCGACTATGAGGGCTTCAAGGCCGATCCCGAACAAGAGGGCTGTTACGTCTTCCGCGCCGACGCTGAAACGGGGCAACTGAGCGTGGTCGCTGATGACTTCGTCAAGCCGAACGGGCTGGCCTTTTCCCCCGACGAGCGGCTCCTCTACATCGCCGATTCCGGCTTCAGCCACGATCCGTCCGCCCCCCACCACATCCGGGCCTTCGACGTGATCGACGGGGACAAGCTGATGAATTCGCGGGTCTTCGCCGAGGTCTCGCCAGGCGTGCCCGACGGCTTTCGCTGCGACACCGGCGGCAATGTGTGGACGAGTTCTCAGAACGGGGTGCAGTGCTACGCTCCCGACGGCACGCTGCTTGGCCGCATCAGGATTCCAACCATGGTGTCGAACCTCACCTTTGGCGGCCCCAAGCGCAACCGCCTGTTCATCACCGCCACCAATGCCCTCTATTCGGTCTACGTCGCTGCAACCGGAGCACAAACGCCATGAGCGACGTCTCACTTGGCCCCAGGCTCTCCGCAACGATGCGGGCCTTCTCCGCCTCGCTCCACCGTCGCCACCGGACCATCTGCGTCCTCGAGCCGCCCGGCAAAGACACCGTTTCCAGCCGTCATCACCGAGATCCGCGGCTTGTTCGGGGATATGATCCCTGATTTTTCAGGTGCCCGGCAAAGACTCAAGGGGTCAACTCCTGTTGGGGGATGCGCAATAGATGTCGTAGAGGGCAGTGAGCAGTCGG
>CAYWVA010000392.1:0-2817 GCA_964461545.1 uncultured Rhizobiaceae bacterium
TCGGTGAGCGCCCTGTCGATCCTGCGGCTGCTGCCCTATCCGGCGGCCGAGCATCCGTCGGGATCGGTTCGCTTCAAGGGCCAGGAGCTGTTGCGGGGCGATGAACGCGAATTGCTCAAGGTACGCGGCAACGACATCACCATGATCTTTCAGGAGCCCATGACGTCGTTGAACCCGCTGCACACCGTGGTCCGGCAGGTCGGCGAGGTTCTCAAGCTGCACCAGTCGATGAGCGATGAGGCCGCCCGTGCCCGCACCATCGAGCTGCTAGCCAAGGTGGGCATCGCCGATCCTGAAAGCCGGCTTGAGAGCTATCCGCACCAGCTGTCGGGCGGACAGCGCCAGCGCGTCATGATCGCCGTGGCGCTGGCCAACAACCCGGATCTGCTGATCGCCGACGAGCCGACGACGGCACTCGACGTGACGGTGCAGGCCCAGATCCTGGAGCTCCTGCGCAGCTTGCAGCGCGAGAGCGGCATGGCGATGCTGCTGATCACTCACGATCTCGGCATCGTGCGCCACATGGCCGACCATGTCGCGGTCATGCACCAGGGGCGCATTGTCGAGACTGGCCCGGTCGGGCGCATCTTCGAAGAACCCCAGCACGACTACACCAGGATGCTGCTGGCCGCCGAACCCAAGGGCCGGCCGCCGGCTGCGGGCGAGGCCCCCAAGGTCGTCGTCGAGGCGCAGGAACTTAAGGTCTGGTTCCCAGTCAAGCGCGGCTTCTTGCGCCGCGTGGTCGGCCACATCAAGGCGGTGGATGGCGTCGATTTTGCGGTGCGCGAGGGCCAGACCCTCGGTGTTGTCGGTGAGTCGGGCTCAGGCAAGACCACGCTCGGTCTGGCCATCTTGCGGCTGGTGTCCTCGCAGGGCCGCATCGTTTACGCCGGAACGGCCATCAACGACTACAATGCCAAGGCCATGCGGCCGCTGCGCAAGCACATGCAGGTTGTCTTCCAGGATCCCTACGGCTCGCTGTCGCCGCGGCTTTCGGTGCGCCAGATCGTTGAAGAGGGGCTGCTGGTGCTCGACAAGGACTTGAGCGTCCAGGAGCGCCAAACCCGCGTCGCCCGGGCGCTGGAAGAGGTGGGAATCGATCCTGGTCTGATGGAACGCTATCCGCACGAATTCTCAGGCGGCCAGCGCCAGCGCATCGCCATTGCCCGCGCCATGGCGCTTGAGCCGCAATTCGTCGTGCTCGATGAGCCCACCAGTGCCCTCGACATGTCGGTGCAGGCCCAGATCGTCGATCTCCTGCGCCAGCTGCAGCAGCGTCACGGCCTCGCCTATATGTTCATTAGCCATGATCTCAAGGTGGTACGGGCCCTTGCCAACGACGTCTTGGTGATGCGCGACGGTCTCGTGGTCGAGCAGGGGTCGGCCCAGGCGGTGTTCGAGCAGCCGAAGTCCGATTATACCAAGGCGCTGATCGCTGCGGCACTGCACCTGCAGACCACCCCGATGGGGGTCGTGCGCCAGTAGTCCGGCCGGCGTCGTTTGTTCAACAGGGGGTCCCATGGCCATTGCCTTCGTCATCGCCGGCTGGCGGGCCGATCTGTGGAAGTCCGCCATGAGCCGGCTCGCGCCTGAGCGCGATCTGCGGCTCTACCCCAACGGCCTTGGGCGCCGGGACGACATCGTCTATGCCCTGGTCTGGAAGCCCGAGCCGGGGGTGCTTGCCACTTTTCCCAGCCTCAGAATGATCTTTTCGCTCGGCGCCGGTGTCGATCACATTCTCAAGGACGCAACCCTGCCAGAGGTCCCACTGGTCCGCGTGGCCGACCCCGATATGACTATGCGCATGAGCGAATACGTGGTGCAGCACGTGCTGATGCACCATCGCCAGCAGCGCCGACTGGACGCTCTCCAGACTGAGGCCACCTGGGAACAACTGCTGCAATGGCCGGCTTCGGCTGTGCGCGTCGGCGTCATGGGGCTCGGCGTCCTCGGCGCCGACGCGGCGCGCAAGCTCAAGATGATGGGGTTCCAGGTCGCCGGATGGAGCCTCAGCCGCAAGGACATCGAGGGGATTGCGTGCTTTGCCGGCGAGGCGGAGTTGGGTCAGTTTCTCGCCAACACCGACATCCTCGTCAGTCTTCTGCCGCTCACGGCCTCGACCCGCGGCCTCATCGACCGCGAACTCATCGCCGGGCTCGCCAAGGACGGGCCGCTCGGGGGGCCGGTGATCATCAATGCGGCGCGCGGCGAGCAGCAGATCGAGCGCGACATTGTCGATGCACTCGACGCGGGCGAACTCGTTGCCGCCACCCTCGATGTGTTTGAAACCGAACCCCTGCCGCCCGACAGCCCGCTATGGCGCCATCCGCGGGTCACCGTGACGCCGCATATGGCGGCTGATTCGGATCCGGAAACGATCTGCCGCTATGTCCTCGACCAGATCGAGCGGATCGAACGTGGGCTTCCAGTTGAGAACGTCGTCGACCGGACGCGAGGTTATTGACGTCACGGCCGGCGGAACGACGTCGCCGGGCCGAACATGGCGGCGATGCGGGCGAGCGCCTCGCTGAGCGGCTCGATCACGGTGAGCATGTGATAACCGTTGGCGTGGATCAGCCGTTCGTCATCCACCATCATGCCCATGTGGCCTTTCCAGAAGACGAGATCGCCGCGCTGGAGCACGCCCGTGTCGCCAAACGGAAGGGCAGTACCTAGCTCGCCCTCCATCATGTCGGAATCGCGCGGACACGATCGGCCACAAGCCTGGAACGCCGTCTGCACCAGCCCCGAACAGTCGACCCCCAGCAATGTCCTGCCGGCCCACAGATAGGGCACGTGCTCGAACAGTTGCGCCAC
>CAYWVA010000393.1:0-2807 GCA_964461545.1 uncultured Rhizobiaceae bacterium
GCGCTCACGACTGGCGGATCCGGTCGTGGTTGCGGATCACCTCGTCGATGATGAATCGGATCAGCCGTTCGGCAAAGTCGGGGTCGAGGTGCGACTGCTCGGCAAGCGAGCGCAGCCGCGCCACCTGCACGGCCTCGCGCCCCGGGTCGGCGGGCGGCAGGTCGTGATCACGCTTGAACTCGCCCACCTTCTTGGTCAGCTTGAAGCGCTCCGACAGGAGAAACACCAGTGCGGCGTCGAGATTGTCGATGCTCGACCGGTATTCTTCGAGCTTTAGCTTGATCGTGTCGGTCATGGCTTGCATCCGCCGTTGCCTCTGCCTGTGGAGCGCTGATAATTGGCGATGACCGGCCGGGCATCAACCGGCCTTTGTACCGGTCATCGGGGCGATTATGCGATTCGACGAAAGGCGGCGCTAGATGGCACAGGCCCGCGAGGCTTTGGCGGTGCCCAGACCGGTCCTGGCCCGGCTGCCCGATCTCGCCCGTCGCCTCCTCACCGCCGGCACCGGGAATTACGACACCGAAGCCCGCCGCGGGCTCATCGTCGCCAACATCACCGGCTACCTGGCCAGTCTTTCGTCCCTCTCCTACGCATTGAACTATGCCTTGCACGACTGGGCCATGCTGTGGCCGCTGGTGGTCGGCAATATCGTCTCGGCGCTGTGCACGGCGCTTGTGCCGCTGTTCCATCGCATCGGCCCGGCGGCCGCGAGCGTCTGGCTCAGTGCCGTCATCTTCTCCACCATCTTCTATTTCATCGCCTATCTGGGCCGCGAAACCGGCATCCAGCTCAATTATCTGGGCGCCGCCCCGGTGGCGCTCGCCATTCTCGGCATCCGCCGCATCAAGCTCGCCGCGGCGATCGCGCTGGTGGCGCTCGCCTGCCATCTGGCCGCCTGGTACTCGTTTCCCCGCGCCGCCGCCGTCGTACAGGCAGATCCGGGCTTCATGGACCAGATCTACGGGCTGACGGCGGTGTCGCTCATGGCCATCATCTTCCTGGTGGTGTTTTACGCACTTCACCTGGCCCGCGCCGCGCAAGCCCGGACCGACGCCCTGCTCTACAACATCATGCCCGGCGAGATCGCTGAACGGCTCAAGGAGCACCCGGGAGAGACGATCGCCGAGCGCTACGAGGACGCCAGCGTCATTTTCGCCGACCTCCAAGGCTTCACTCCATTGGCTGCCGAACTCGGGCCCGCCGGCATCGTGTCGTTGCTCGACGAGCTGTTCTCCGCTTTCGATGCTGCGGCCGCCCGCACCGGCATTGAAAAGATCAAGACAATTGGCGACGCCTATATGGCGGTGGCCGGCCTGCCGCGGGCCAAGCCCGACCATGCCGCCGCGGCCGTCGAACTGGCCTGCGACATGGTGGCCGCGGCCCGAGGCATCGGAGCACGCCACGGCCTCCGGCTCGAGTTGCGCATCGGCATTGCATCCGGGCCGGTCATGGCTGGGGTGATAGGGCAGACCAAATTCTCCTACGATGCCTGGGGCGAGACGGTGAATCTCGCGGCACGCCTGCAGACGGCGGGCCGACCGGGCCACGTCCACATCAGCGAGGCGACGCGCAAGCAGCTACCGGAACCATACTGCAGCGTGCGGTCTGAGCTCATCGAGCTCAAGGGAATCGGCGCCGTTGAGGCCTGCCTGATCGAGCCGGTGGGCTGACGTCCTGCTGCCCCCGGGTCTCAACACCGAGTTCTAACTGACGGCCGGTGACTCGCCTTCCAGCAGCTCAACGATTTCGGCCCTGAGCTCGGCCATGCCGGCGCCGGTCACGCTAGACGTCAGATGGACGTCCGGGTGGGCGGCGGGGCGCCTGGCGATCCGGGCGGCGGTTTCGAGCCGCACGCGCTCACGTTCAGCCGGCTTGAGCTTGTCCGCCTTGGTCAGCACCAGCTGGTAGCTTACGGCCGCCTCATCGAGCAGATCGAGCGTCGCTTCGTCTGTCTTGGTGATGCCGTGGCGGGCATCGATCAGAACGAAGACGCGGCGCAAGGCGGCCCGGCCGCGCAAGTATGACCGGATCAGCGATTGCCATGCGCCGACCAGGCTCTTGGCGGCCTTGGCATAGCCGTAGCCGGGCAGATCCACGATGGCCAGTCGGTCCTCGGCGAGAAGATAGAAATTGAGCTCCCGCGTCCGCCCGGGGGTGTTGGAGGTGCGGGCCAGGTCACGGCGATTGGCCAGCGCATTGAGCAGCGATGACTTGCCGACATTGGAACGTCCCGCCAGCGCCACTTCGAGAGGGAATGCCTCGGGAAGGCCGTCGAGCCCAGCTACTCCCTTGAGGAACCTCACCGGGGCGGCAAACAGGCGTCGTCCCGCCTCGATGGCCTCCGCTGTGAACCGCTCGTCTGACGCCTCAGGCTGCAGCGCTGCTCACTCCGTGTTCTTGCGCGCGAAGTTCGGCAGGCTTTCCCGGATGTTCTGCAACAGATTGATGTTAACGCCTTGGCGCCTCATGATCACGTATTGCTGTAGGATCGACAGCAGGTTG
This sequence comes from uncultured Rhizobiaceae bacterium, assembly GCA_964461545.1. Classification (GTDB taxonomy): domain Bacteria; phylum Pseudomonadota; class Alphaproteobacteria; order Rhizobiales; family Aestuariivirgaceae; genus CAYWVA01. The sequence continues at coordinate 2,506 of CAYWVA010000393.1, forward strand.
TTCCACGCCCAGTACAGCACCAATCCAGCCGGGAACGGCGCCAGAATGACCGTGAACACGATCGGCATCAAATTGAAGATCTTTGCCTGGATGGGATCGGGCGGGGTCGGATTGAGCTTCATCTGGACCCACATGGTGACGCCCATGAAGAGCGGCAGCACGCCGATCATGAGCATCGCCGGCGGCGACCAGGGAATGAGCCCGAACAAGTTGAACAGCGACGTCGGGTCGGGCGCCGAGAGGTCGCGAATCCAGCCGTAGAACGGCGCGTGACGCATCTCGATGGTGACGTAGAGCACCTT
>CAYWVA010000394.1:0-2806 GCA_964461545.1 uncultured Rhizobiaceae bacterium
ATCGTGGCGTCGAGATATTCCCTCAGGTGCTCGATGTCCTCAAACCGCATCCAACCCTCTGCGGTCTCCGCTTCGATGGTGCCGTCCGACAGCACCCTGGCCTGCTTGCCGCGAAACCTGCGCTCTTCGACGACATAAAGCTCTGGGGGGGCCTTTTCGTCGGCTCTGTCTTCAGACGGCGTCAGCTCGCTTGCTTCGGCCTCGGCGGGGGAGTCCGTATGATCGGGCGTCTCGGCCTCGGCCGACTCCACGCTCAGCGCCGGCTCCAGCCTGTCGTGGGATTGCGGCCTCGGTTCGGGCTCCGGTTCGGGCACCGGTGTCGCGGCCTCGAGGGGCGTCGTGTGGGCTTCATGTTCAGGCGCGCTCGGGGCGGGGGACCTGGCGGCCTTGCGCCACCGTGACACGACGGCTTGCCTCGGCGGTCCGTCGGCCTTGGGGCGCGCCGGTTCGTCGGCCCTGGGGCGCGCCGGTTCGGCTGATGCCGGCGCGGCGTCCAGTACCGCCGGCACGATGGCCGCAGCAGACTCCTGCAGCCAAGGAGGCTCGGCTCTCGCCATAGTCAGCTGGCGCAGCTCGCTGCCCATCACTTCGAGCAGCTCCAGCGCTTTGGCAAGGGCGAGCAGCACGAAGCCGCCTATCAGGAGCGTGGCAGCCAGTCGGATGTCAATGCCGAGGACCTGACCCGGCGCCAAGATGCTTGCGACGGCGACCAACAGGCCGGCGGTGATAAACGCGACCGCAATGACATTGAGCAAAACCTTCATGCTTCCTCCGTTGGCGGCTCGGTTTAGCTGACTGTCTAAGGCCGGCGCAATGGATCAAAGCCCGCTGCGAGCTAGCGCCAGGGCTTGCCTGAGCACCTCTGCATCGCCGATGTGGTTGGCGAGAATGAGGACGAGGCGGGCGTTGAGCTCGCCGCTCTTGGCCTCGTCGAGACCTCGGTGGGCGTCGATGATTGCCGTGTAGGCGGTATCGGGGTTGGCAAAACGGCTGTCGGTCAGGAGCTTGGTCATGGCGGCTTCCCAATGGCGCGCGCCAGAGCCCGAGCCCGTGCCGCGGCGAGGTGGCCCGCATCATAGGCACGAAAGCGGGCGCACAGATAATGGTCGGGGCGGAACAGATAGACCGAGTCCGGGGTCGCGTCATAGCGCGCCGCGAACAGGCCGTGGGCGTCGATGAGATCTTCCCCGATCACCTTAAGCGCCATCCCTTCAGGCGCGGCACGGCGGCCTGCGTCGCTCACATGGAGCGCCGTGAAGCCGTCGGTGAGCGCATCAAGGAGCCAGTTTGGCCGGCCGTCAGGGTCCTCAAGCGGCACATCGACAGGGGCCGCGCCAATCTGCGCCAGCCCCTTCCAGGCCTCGCCATCGCCAGTGCTCAAGGCTGAGCCGTCATAGACGCTCGGCGTCGACAGGCGGCCTGAATTGATCATGGCGCGGGCGAAAGGCACGTCCTTGGCGAGCTTCAGCACGGCATTGCGAAAGGTGCCGGCAATCGGGCTTTTGGGGCTGATGAAATCGGTCGCCCGGGTCGAATGGCCGATATTGTCGTCGGCGGCCAGTTGGCGCTCGAGCGCGTAACTGTCGAGCAGGCTCGCCGGTGCCTCGCCGTTGACGATGCTGGCGAGCTTCCAGGCCAGATTTTGGGCATCCTCGAAGCCGGAATTGGCGCCGCGCGCCCCGAAGGGCGAGACCTGATGGGCGGCATCGCCGGCAAACACCACCCGGCCGTGGACGAAGCGCTGCATGCGCTTGCACTGGAAGGTGTAGACAGAGACCCAGTCGATCTCGAACTCGGCCTCGGCCCCGAGCATGGCGCGCAGGCGCGGCTCGACGCGCTCACGGCGCTTTTCCTCTTCCGGATCGGCATGGGGGCCGAGCTGGAAGTCGATGCGCCAGATGTCATCGGGCTGCTTGTGCAAAAGTGCCGACTGGCCGTGGTGGAATGGCGGATCGAACCAGAACCAGCGCTCAGGAGGGAACCCCGCCTGCATGCGGACATCGACGATGAGAAAGCGATCATCGAACGCCTGGCCGAGGAACTCCAGGCCGAGCAGCGAGCGCACCGTGGAGCGCGCCCCGTCGCAGGCAATGAGCCAGTCGCTGCTCAGGCCATAGGGGCCGTCCGGCGTCTCCACGGTAACCTCAACGCCGTCGCCGAGCGCCGTCACGGCGCTCACCTTGTTGCGCCAGCGCACATCGAGGTTGGCAAGCTCACGCGCCCGGTCGACCAGATAGGCCTCGACGTAATACTGTGGCAGGTTGATGAAGGCCGGGCGCTTGTGGCCGGGCTCGGGCAACAGGTCGAACTGGTAGACGAGGTCGGATTCGAGGAACACCTTGCCGACCTTCCACACCACCCCCTTGGCGACCATGCGCTCACCGACGCCGAGTCGGTCGCAGACCTCAAGGGCGCGCTTGGAAAAGCAGATGGCGCGCGAGCCTTCGGCGATCCGGTCGGAATCGTCGAGCACCACCACAGGCACGCCGCGCTGAGCGAGGTCGATGGCGGCTGCAAGGCCGATCGGCCCGGCACCGACGACGATGACGGGGTGACGCACCGGGCGGGTCGCATCCTGATCGGCTGAGCGCCGGTAGTCGTATTTGAACAGCGCCCTATAGGCTTCGCCCGGCATCAGTGCCTCCCGGCCCCGGTCGTTCGATTCAGGGTCTCCACCTCCCCGGGATAGGCAAAAGCGCTACGGTTTGTCGTCATTTTGGAGACCTTTGCACGAAGCCTTGCAGCCTCGCAATGCCATGTTTTGGCTGATTTGGCGGCCGCCGGTCAGCCCCCTGCCCCCACCCCC
>CAYWVA010000395.1:0-2793 GCA_964461545.1 uncultured Rhizobiaceae bacterium
GACAGAAGCGCGCCGATCAACTCGAAAGAGGGGTTCTCGGTGGTGGCGCCGACGAGGGTGATGGTCCCGTCTTCCATATAGGGCAGGAACGAGTCCTGCTGGGCCCGGTTGAAGCGGTGGATCTCGTCGATGAACAGGCACGTGCCCCTGCCCTCCTGGCGCCGCGCCCTGGCCGCCTCGAACGCCTTCTTGAGGTCGGCGACGCCGGAAAAGATGGCCGACATCTGCTCGAAATAGAGCCCGGCATGGCCGGCCAGGAGCCTGGCAATGGTGGTCTTGCCGGTGCCCGGCGGCCCCCACAGCACGATCGAGGCAATGCGGCCAGCCTCGATCATCCGGGTGAGCACGCCCTTCGGACCCACCAGATGGTCCTGGCCCACGACGTCGCCGAGGCTCTGCGGCCGCAGCCGGTCGGCCAGCGGCCGGGGCGCTTCTTCGCTCAGGCCGGCTGCCTCGAACAGATTGGCCATCGACGTTTACCCGGAGACCTGGACCCTCAACAGCCTGCCGCCGCGCTCAACGGCAATGTCCCACAGGCCGTTGCCGCGACGATCGAGGATCTGCGAAAGGCTTGCCACCGTCTCGATCGTCACCCCGTTCACCTCGCTCAGCACGTCGCCCTGGCGGAACCCGAACCGCCGCGCCGGGCCGCCGCGCACATCGAGCACGACCACGCCTCTGGCCGACACCCGCAAGCCCAGTTCGTCGGCCACCGCCGGCGACAGATTGGCGACGACCAGGCCGGCAAACGGGCTTCTGCCCTGCACCAGCGTTTCCTGGCGCGGCGGGTGCTCGGGCGGCGCAATGAGCTTCACCTCGGCCGTGTTGGGCCTGCCGCCTCTCAGATAGGTGATCCCGGCCCTCTCGCCCACCGGGGCCGTCGCCAGCCGATAGTTGAACTCCTGCGAGCTTTCGATGGGCTTGTCGTTGAGTGCCACGATCACGTCGCCGCGGCGGATGCCGGCGTCGTTGAGCGGGCTCAGCGGATGAAGGTCGCTGACCAGCGCCCCCACCGGCCGATCAAGGCCGAGCGCCTGGGCGATGTCGGGGGTGACCTCCTGGATCTCCACCCCGCCCCACGGGCGCACCACCCGGCCGGTGGCCGCCGAGGACCGGATCACCGCCTTCACCATGTTGACGGGGATGGCGAATCCGATACCGATCGAACCGCCGCTGCGCGAAAAGATCGCCGTGTTGATGCCCACCAGGCGGCCGCCCATGTCGATCAGCGCCCCACCGGAGTTGCCGGGATTGATCGCCGCGTCGGTCTGGACGAAGAACTGGTAGTCGGTGATGCCGACCTCGGTGCGCGCCAGTGCCGAGACGATGCCGCTGGTCACCGTCTGGCCGACGCCGAACGGATTGCCGATCGCCAGCACCAGATCACCGACCTCCAGGGCATCAGAGTCGCCGAGCGGCAAAATGGGCAGCGGTTCGCTGCCGGGCTCGATCTTGAGCACCGCAATGTCGGTACGCTCGTCGTTGAGCAGCACTGTGGCCTCGAACTCGCGCTTGTCCGACAGCACCACCCGGATGTCGGTGCCGCCTTTGATCACGTGGTGGTTGGTGACCACGAAGCCGCTGTCGTCGACGATGACGCCCGAACCCAGCGAGTTCTGCACCCGCTCGCGGGGGCCGCCGAAGAACCCGTCGTCGCCGAAGAAATGGCGAAACAGCGGATCGTCGCCGAACGGCCTGAACCCCGGTTGGCGCACGATGCGCTGGGCATAGACGTTCACCACTGCCGGCGCGGCGCGCTTGACAATGGGCGCAAAGCTCAGGCTGATCTCGGCCCGGCTGTCGGGCACCGCCTGGGCGGCAGCCGTGCCGGCCACAACCGGCAAGGCCACGATGGCAGCAGCGATGACCACAATGGCCCTGGCAGTAAAAAAATCTCGCATTTCGTCTCGACTCTCCTTATATGCGCCCTCTGCCTACACTCGTCCGCTTTACGGCATCAGTGCCATTGTGCCCTCCTTTGCCGCCTGACGAAACCGGCACGAACGAGGTTTGCAGGTCAGCGCTTCCAGATACCTTGACGGAACTTTAGCGGATTCGTGGGACTTAGTACTCAGCGACGGCTGACCAGCGCCCGCTGGTCAGTCTTAAGGCCACCGCCACGTCCGTTCCCGACTGTTGCTGCCCTAGGAGCGAAACACGAAATGACCACGGCCTTCAAGCTCGTCGGCGCCGAGACCCTGGCGGACCTCAACCTGGGTGAGGAGAACGGCGGCTGGAGCACATTTGCCGATGCCGCCGAAGTGGCACTGAGCCTGGCTCCTGAGGCTCCGACCTTTTGCTATTGCCCCGAGATTGTGCATAGCCGCGCCGAGACCTTCCTGTCCATGTTCCCGGGCGAGGTCGCCTACGCGGTCAAGGCCAACAGCGATCCCGATGTGCTCCTGACCATCGCCGGATGCGGCATCACCACGTTCGATGTGGCGTCGGTGGAGGAGATGGCGTTGGTGCGCTCGCTCGTTCCGCGTGCCACCTTGCACTATCATAACCCGGTGAAGTCGCGCTCCGAAATCGCCAAGGCGCATCGCCTTTACGGGTGCCGGCGGTTTGCGGCCGACGATGCGGCAGAGATCGCCAAGATTGCTAGCGTGATCGGCGAGGATCTCGCCACCGAAATCGCCGTGCGCTTCCGGCTGACTGCCAATGGCGATTCGGCGCACGATTTCTCGTCCAAGTTCGGCGCCACGCCCGAAGAAGCGGCAGGCTTGCTGCGCCAGGTGGAGGCCGCCGGCTTTATCCCGGTCCTCACCTTTCATCCCGGCTCGCAGTGTCTCA
>CAYWVA010000396.1:0-2789 GCA_964461545.1 uncultured Rhizobiaceae bacterium
GACGGCCGTAGCCCTCGGTCCTGCTCCAGGTCGTCTCGTCCCAGTCGTAGCGCTGTGCGGTGCTGACCTCCGGCACAAGGTCCATGCCTTCGAGCCCCGGCCACTGGGCAGCCTGGCGCGCCAGGGCCGCCACATCGAAGCGGCCGTCCGGATGGTGGGCGATGACTGCGTTGGGCATGCCCGACTGGCGGATACGGTTGACGATGGCGCGGGTGTCGACCCCGGCGATGGCGATGATGCCGCGGCGTTTCAGCCACTGGTCGAGGTGGCGCGAGGCGCGATAATTGGACGGCGCGGTGATGTCGGCCTTGAGCACGCAGCCGCGCACCCCCGAACTGGCGGCGAGATTGGAGGTCTCGATGTCGTCATCGTTGGTGCCGACATTGCCGATGTGGGGAAACGTGAAGGTGATGATCTGGCCGGCATAGGAGGGGTCGGTGAGGATCTCCTGATAGCCGGTCATGGCGGTGTTGAAGCACACTTCGCCCACCGCCTGGCCTTCAGCGCCGAGGCCGCGGCCCTCGATCACCGTGGTGTCGGCAAGCACCAGGACGGCGGTCGACTTTTGCGCCTGCCAGCCGCCCATCGGCCGGCCTGGCGCGGAGTCGGGATTGCCGCCCACCGTCATGTCGAAGTCTCCTGGTTCTGCCCCAACTCGGGCGACAGGCGTCAGCACGACCGGTATTAGGCATCGGTCCGCTCACCGTCAAGCTTTCGATATTTTTATTCAGCATATTCAAAAGGTTATGATCTATGGCTGGGTGCGGCAGGCTTGCGGAGCCGATTGCCAGGGCTTATCTAGGCTGCTGCAACGGGGCTGAGGAGCTTAGCGAATGACATCCAGTCTGCGCGAGCACATCAACAGCGAGCTCAAGGAGGCCATCCGCTGCCAGGAGCGGCGCCGCATGTCGACCTTGCGGCTGATCCTGGCCGCCATCAAGGACCGGGCCATCCAGAACCGCAGCGCCGGCAAGGACGATCAGACGAGCGATTCGGAGGTGCGCGACATCCTGGCCAAGATGGTCAAGCAGCGCCGCGAGTCGTCCCAGGCCTATGAGGCGGGCGGGCGGCCGGAGCTGGCCCAGTCGGAGCGCGAGGAAATCAACATCATCGAGGAGTTCCTGCCGCGCCAGCTCTCCGATGAGGAGGTGCGCGGCGCGGTGCAATCGGTGGTGGCCGAAATGGACGGCGGGCTCAAGGACATGGGCAAGGTCATGGCAGTGCTGAAGGAGCGCTATGGCGGGCAGATGGACATGGCCCGCGCCTCGGCCCTTGCCAAGCAGATGCTGAGCTAGCGCGTCCGCTCCCCGTGGGGAGAGGTCAGGGGCAGGGGGAAGGCGGAAGGGCGCTGCACCGATTTGTTTCACATATCCTGTGAATAGCGGAGACGGCCGCGGCGCCGGCGGCCCGAACGCGCTATCATGGTCGCCCTGACACCTGATTCGATAGCAGGCTCGATTGGTGCGCCTCCCGGCATCCTTTCTCGACGACATCCGCGACCGGCTCACCTTGTCCGCTGTCGTCGGGCGCACGGTCCAGTGGGACCGGCGCAAGTCCCATCCCGGCCGCGGCGACTTCTGGGCCTGCTGTCCGTTTCACAGCGAGAAAACCCCCTCTTTTCACGTCGATGACAGCAAGGGCTTCTACCATTGCTTCGGCTGCAAGGCGTCCGGCGACGCCTTTACGTTCCTGGTTGAGAAAGAGGGCCTGAGCTTTCCTGAAGCGGTCGAGCGGCTGGCCGCCGAAGCCGGGCTGGCGATGCCGAGCCCCGGCCCCGAGGAGGAGGTGCGGGCCGCTGAGCGGGCCAGCCTCCATGACGTCATGGAGATTGCCGCCGCGTTCTTCCGAAACGCCCTGTCGCGCCCCGAGGGCCGGGAGGCGCGCGCCTATCTCGCCGGGCGCGGCCTTGACGAGGAGACGTTGCGCACTTTTGGCATCGGCTTTGCCCCCGACGACAAGACTGCCTTGAAGCGTCATCTCGCCGCGGCCGGCGTTTCACCCGACCGCATGATCGAGGCGGGGCTGCTGATCGCCGGCGAGGACATCGCGGTGCCGTTCGACCGCTTTCGCAACCGCATCATGTTTCCGATCCGCGACGGGCGGGCTCGCGTCATCGCCTTTGGCGGCCGAGCGATGTCGCCTGACGCTCCAGCCAAGTACCTGAACTCGCCCGACACCGCGCTCTTCCGCAAGGGCGAGGTGCTGTACAATCTCGACCTGGCGCGCGCTCCCGCCCACCGCCAGGGCACGGTCGTGGTGGTAGAAGGCTACATGGACGTGATCGCGCTTGCCCGGGCCGGCTTCGGCAATGCGGTCGCACCGCTCGGCACCGCCATGACCGAAGCCCAGCTTGGCCTGCTGTGGCGCCTGGCGCCTGAGCCGGTCCTGTGCTTCGACGGCGATGAGGCCGGGCGCAAGGCGGCGTTCCGGGCGCTCGACCTCGCCTTGCCGCTGCTGAGGCCGGGCCATTCGCTGCGCTTTGCCTTCATGCCCGCCGGCCAGGATCCCGACGACGTGCTGCGCGACGATGGCCCGGGCGCGCTCGCCACCGCGCTGGCCGCAGCGGCACCTCTGGTGGAGGTGCTGTGGCGACGCGCCTGCGAACTCAACGACCGTTCGACGCCGGAGCGCCGCGCCCGCTTCGAGGCCGATCTCAGGGCGGCTGCGGGGGTGATAGCCGATTCAAAGGTGCGCAGCCATTACCTGGCCGAGCTGAACGACCGGCTCGCTGCTCTGTGGGCTGCCGGGCGACCGGGCAGGCGGGGTTCAAGCCATCGACCCGGCGAGGG
>CAYWVA010000397.1:0-2764 GCA_964461545.1 uncultured Rhizobiaceae bacterium
CCCCGGCCTGGCGCTCCTCATCGTCTACACCTCGGGCACCACCGGCCGGCCGAAGGGCGCGGTGCTGAGCCAGGCCGCGGTGGCCTGCAACGCCCTCAACTCCATCCACATGCACGACCTGACGGCGGCCGACCATGTGCTCACCGTGCTGCCCATGTTCCATGTCGGGGGCCTCAACATCCAGACCCTGCCCGCTCTCAGCTGCGGCGCCAAGGTGACTCTGCACAGCCGCTTCGATGCCGGCGCCACCCTGGCCGCCATCGCCGCCGACCGGCCTACGCTCACTCTCCTCGTGCCGGCCACCATGCAGGCGATGATCGCCCATCCAACGTGGAACTCGACCGATCTGTCATCGCTCAGAGCCGTGGCGACCGGATCGACCGACGTGCCGGTGCCGCTCATCGAGGCGTTTCATGCCCGCGGCGTTCCGGTGATCCAGGTCTACGGCTCGACCGAAACCGGCCCGGTGTGCCTCTATCAGCAGACGGGCGAGGCGTTCGCGACCGTGGGCTCGATCGGCAGGGCCGGGCGCCACAGCGACATCCGCCTCATCGATGGGGACGGGCGCGAGGTGGCCGACGGCACGCCAGGCGAGATTCTGGTGCGCGGCGACAACGTCGCGCAAGGCTACTGGCGCGAGCCCGAGTTGACGGCAGCGGCGTTCCGCGACGGCTGGTTTCACAGTGGCGACGTGGCGCTGCGCGATCAACGGGGCCTCTACTGGTTCAAGGACCGCATCAAGAACGTCATCATTTCGGGTGGTGAGAACATCTATCCGGCCGAGCTTGAGCGCATCTTGTATGCCATGCCCGGCATCGCCGAGGCCGCGGTGGTCGGCAGGCGGGATCAACGCTGGGGCGAGGTACCGGTCGCGGTGGTCGCCCGCCACGACGACAGCCTGACGCGCGAGGCCATCCTGGCCGCCTTCGACGGCCGGATCGCGCGTTACAAGATACCGAAGGACGTGCTGTTCGTCGCCGCCCTGCCACGCAACGCCATGGGCAAGATCGTGGTGGAGGATCTTCGCCGCCTCACCGCTGCCCACGACCAGTGGACGTAATCTGACACTCGGTTTCACCCGGAATGGCTGGGTGCGACTCATTGCTGTCATTGGCGTCCGGCGCAGCGTACGGCGCGACCTGACCCAAAGCGGACTCGGAAGATTGCCGCCTAATGAACGACTGTGAATAGGGTCCATTCACCTGGGATACCTTTCAGTAGGTGCGCACCCCCGTCGCTGAACCTGATTCCGGAACCAACCACCAAGTCTTTGACTGTACTCGACACCAAGATTGTGTTGGCCGAGGCTTTGCTCGAGATGCGCGCGGCAATATGGACGGCTAGGCCACTCAGATCATCATTGCGCCGCTCGCATTCACCCGTATGAATCCCGGCACGAATACTGAGACTCAATTTCTCCAGTTCCTGTCTGACTGCCAGCAGGCATTGAATTGCCCGCGTTGGGCCGGTGAAGGACAATAGGAAGCCATCACCCGTCGCCTTGATTTCCTGACCTCCGAAGTTCTTCAGCTCTCGACGCACGATGATATCGTGTTGCTGCAACAAGTCGTTCCACTTCTGGTCTCCCAGCGCTGCGGCCTTTTCTGTGGACCCGACAATATCGATGAGCACCACGGTCAAGAGAACTCGCTCAGTCGGCGGACCGCTTCGCGTTCCAATCATGAATTCCTGAATTTCACCAATGAGGCTTTCCTGGTCCCCCCACCAGCATATGTGATCATCGCCGGGCAGCACCATAAGTCTTGCACCAGGAATGTGATCGGCAAGATATTGGGCTTCGGCTACCGAATACCAACGATCTCCGCTGCGATGCAGAACCAGGGTGGGCACTTGGATGCTCGGTAAAATTCCGCGTACATCCACCTCAAAATTCCAATCAGCGAGCGCCAGGGCGGTACCCGGGCTCGCAGCATGGCGCAAGTATGCGCCGAACCAAGACTGCGCCGCGTGATCGTTGGCTACACTGGGAGCAGCCTGGTCAAGCTGGAAGGGTGTACCCCAGTTCTTCTCCAAGTCGGCGTTCCAGGTCGCGAAGTATTCTTGTCGAGTTCGGCCCCAAGGATAATCCGGTGCCCAGCTCTCTCTCGCGTAACACCCATAGAGGACGAGCGCAGCCGTACGTTCGGGATGGCTTGCTGCATACATCATCGACATGTTACCGCCCTCGGAAGTGCCGAATAGCGCTGCCCGCTCCGATCCCGCGGCATCCATGACGGCGCGAATATCGTCGACCCGCTGTTCGAGCGTAGAAAGCCCCACGTTCCGATCGGATAACCCCGTGCCGCGCTTGTCGAACATTATGACACGAGCGAAGCTCGCGAGGCGCGTAAAGAACCGCGCATAGTCTGCGCTTTCCCACCCATACTCCAGATTGGATACCCAGCCTGGTGCGAAGACAAGGTCGATAGGTCCCTCACCTATGATCTGATAGGCAATCGAAATATTGCCGCTCTTTGTGTACAGTGTGCGCGGAGCCATTGCGTCTCATCCCTGCCAGCAGCGCTTGGTAGCGGACTGGATACCCGACACCTGGGGAATGTTCACATTGACGTAAGTGCCATAGTTGCGGCTGCCGACCGTAGCATCGCCGGGTCTCAAGCGTCAGATTTTCTCCGCTAGGCCGACGCAATCGCCTGATCGAGGATGGCGAGGCCCAAGTCGATTTCTTCGTCGGAGACGGTGAGCGGCGGGGCGATGCGGAACACCCCGCCCGAGCCCGGCAGCTGGACGACGTTCATGCTCA
>CAYWVA010000398.1:0-2759 GCA_964461545.1 uncultured Rhizobiaceae bacterium
ATCGCCACCCTCGGCATTGCCGAGATCGTCAAGGCGTTCCTCAAGAACGAAGAATGGCTCACCCGCGGAGTCCTCACGGTATCTCCCCTGCCGTGGCCGGTGCCCACCCCGGCCGACCTCGGCTTCGTGGCCAGCCGGGCCGCCTATCTGGCGCTCACCGCCGTCCTCATCGTCATCATCTACATCCTGCTGGAACGCGCCTGGCATGCGCCGTGGGGCCGGATGATGCGCGCCATCCGCGACAACGAGGAAGCGGCCGAAGCCATGGGCAAAGACGTCAATGCCCGGCGACTGGAGATATTTGTGCTCGGAAATGCCATCATCGGGCTGGGCGGGGCGGCGCTTATCACCTTTGCCCGCATCTTCGACCCACAAGGCTTCGCGCCGCTGCACCATACCTTTTTGGTCTGGGTGATGGTCATCCTCGGGGGCGCCGGCAATAATCTCGGGGCCGTCTTCGGGGCCCTGTTCGTCTATTGCATCTGGGTCATCTCCGAGCCGGCGGCCCTGTTCCTGTTCGATGCGGCGGGCCAGTTGGGCCGGGATATCTTCGGCTGGGGGACGACGGTTGGCGACATGCAGGTGCGCGCTCTGCAGATGCGGGTGTTCGTGATCGGCCTCACCATCACGCTGGTATTGCGCTTTGCGCCGCGCGGCCTGATCCCCGAAAAGGTCGTGCGCTACGATTGACCAAATGCATCGTTTGCTTCTCAATTGCTTGACTGAGTGAGGCCATGGTCAAGAAGATCCGCGATCTTAATCGCTTCAAGCCCGAGACGCGGCTCATCGCAGCTGGCCGGAACTATGCCGAGCACGGCTTCGTCAACCCCGCTGTCTATCATGCCTCGACGGTACTTTTCACCAGCCATGAAACCTACCGCACCTCGAGCCAGGACTATCTTTACGGCCGGCGCGGCACGCCGACCTCGCGGGCGCTCGAGGAAGCGATTTCACTCGCCGAGGGCGGCCATTTCACGCGCCTGGCGCCCTCCGGCCTCGCCGCGGTGGCCACCGCGCTCCTGGCCTTCCTGGGCAGCGGCGACCACCTGCTGATGAGCGATGCCGTCTATGGGCCGACGCGCGGTTTCGTGACCGGCACGCTGGCCCGGTTCGGTGTCACGACCGAGTTCTACGATCCGCTGATCGGGGCGGGCATCGCCGAACTCGTCCGGCCCAATACCCGGATGATCTATGTGGAGTCTCCCGGCTCGCGCACCCTGGAGGTGCAGGACGTGCCGGCCATCGCCGCCGCCGGGCGTCATGCCGGGGCGCTAGTGGTCAGCGACAACACCTGGGCTGCAGGCCGGTTCTTCAACGCCTTTGCCGCCGGCTGCGACGTCTCGGTGGTGGCGGCGACCAAGTATATCGTCGGCCACTCGGACGCCATGCTGGGCACGGTCACCGTCACGCAAGCGCTGGCCGATCGCTTCCGCAAGGCCCATGAGGAGCTCGGCCAGTGCGCCGGGCCAGACGACATTTATCTCGGCTTGCGCGGCCTGCGCAGCCTCGATGCCCGCCTGGAGCGCCACCAGCGCAACGGACTAAAGGTGGCCGAATGGCTGCAGACCCGCGCCGAAGTCGCCGAGGTGCTGTACCCCGCCCTGCCCGGTGCGGACGGCCACGAGTTGTGGAAGCGCGATTTTACCGGCGCCTCAAGCCTGTTCTCATTTCTCCTCAAGCCGTGCCCGGAAGCGGCGGTCGCCGCCTTCATCGACGGGCTCGAACTGTTCGGGCTCGGCGCCTCGTGGGGCGGCTTCGAAAGCCTGATTCTGCCGTTCCATCCCCCCGCTCAACGCGTCGCGGCGCATCGCTGGAGCGCCGAGACTCCCGGCATCCGCCTGCATATCGGCCTTGAGCACCCGCACGACCTCATCGCCGACCTGACGGAGGGGTTCGAGCGCATGAAGGGCGTGTAAGCCCAAGGAGATGATCAAGGGCGCGGCAGCACCGGAACGCCGATCAAAAGCGGGTGGAGCTGCACCATGGCGATATAGAGCGCCACCCCGGCGACCAGCGACAGGATATCATGGCCGGACCTTACCTCGGGCGTCGGGACGATGCCGTTGGCCCATCCGAGAATGAAGTGGGCGGCGCCATAGACGAACAGCCCGCCGAACAGGATCAGGCTGGCAAGGTCGCCGTTGGCAAACAGATGTCCGATTGCCCACAGCATGACGGCGATGGCCATGGGAAAGCGCAGGTGCTGGCGCAGCCGGCCGCGGAACAAGAACACCGCGAGGCTCATGAAGGCCAGCAACAGCAGGCCCACCGTGACCTGCGCTCCCCACACCGGCGGGTCGTAAACGGCCACGAAGCCCGACGCACGCCAGCCGAAGATGATGAGCAGCAGACTGAGCGTGACCGCGCCGCCGAACAGGGGACCATAGGCGCGGCCCAGTTCGTGCTGCAGGCGCGCCTTGGCAGGCGGTACCGCGGGCACCAGATGAATGAGCGAAAACGCCAGGACGGCCATGGCCAGCAGCGCCATCACATCACCGGATTGTTGAGCACCAAGGGGTGGAAGACCAGCAGGAAGAAGGCGTACAGCAACAGCCCTGCGGCCACGGTGATGAGGTCATGGCTGGGCTTCGGCACATAGCGGGGTGCCTTGCCGCGGGCCGTCGACATGGCGATGTCGACCAGCGCCAGACCGAGAAAGCCGCTGAAGAACAACACCGCGCCCACCGTGCCGTTGGCCAGCAGGTGGGCGCCCGCCCACAAGGCGATGCCGATCGACATGGGGTTCTTGAGCCACAGCT
>CAYWVA010000399.1:0-2754 GCA_964461545.1 uncultured Rhizobiaceae bacterium
CGTTCATCACCACGACCTTGTCCGACAGCGCCAGCGCCTCGGCCTGGTCGTGGGTAACGAAGATCGTGGTGATCTCCAGGTCGCGCTGGATGCGCTTGAGTTCGACGCGCATCTCCTCGCGCAGATTCGCGTCGAGGGCGGAGAGCGGCTCATCGAGCAAAAGCACATCGGGCTCGATGACAATAGCCCGCGCCAAGGCGATGCGCTGCTGCTGTCCGCCGGACAGATGCGCCGGAAAGCGCTTCTCGACGCCAGGCAGGCGCACGATGTCGAGCGCCTTGCCCACCCGCTTTCGGATCTCGTCTCTGGCAACGTCGCGATATTTCAGGCCGAACGCCACGTTGTCGAAAATCGTCTTGTGCGGGAACAAGGCGTAGTTCTGGAACACCAGGCCGACATTGCGCTTGTGGATCGGCACCTCGTTGATGCGCCGCCCCTTGATCCAGATCTCGCCGGAACTGGCCGCCTCGAGCCCGGCGATCATGCGCAACACCGTGGTCTTGCCGCAGCCCGAGGGCCCCAGCAGCGTGACAAAGCTGCCCGCCGGGATGTCGAGGTCGATGCCGCGCACCGCCACGATGTCGCCGAAGGTCTTGCGCACCTGGCGCAGGCGCACGGCATCGCCGGCTTCGCTCATCGCCTGCGGCTCGCCTTGCAGCGGCGCAGGGGCGGGGGGCGGACGGCCCGCGCTGCGGCTCTTGGAAGCTTGTTGCTCTAGTGTGCTCATGAGTGATCGGCCAATCAGAAAGCGGGTTCAGGTCGAGGACGCCTGCCCGGCGCAGGCGATAGCGCCGGGCAGGCCTCAGATGCTAAGCCACGTGGCCGGGTTCAGGCGCCGCGCTCGATGCGGCTCCAGGCCCGCGACCACTCAGCCTCGTTCTCTGTCCAGTAGACCGGATCGGCAAAGGCGAAATGCTCAAGCTTGCCGGTAGGATCGAAGGCCGGCAGAGACTTGATCTTGTCGGTCATCTCGACCTTGCTCGGGTCGTGGGCCGGGGGATAGTTCTGACCTTCCGCCACCGCGATCGCCGTTTCCGGCTCGAGCATGAAGTTGAGCAGTTCCTCGACCTCAGCGACCGGCGAACCCTTCAGCACCATCATCGACTCTTCCCAGCCGTAGCTGTTCTGCGGGTCGAGATAGCCGATCGGGTGACCCTGCTGCTGCAATGCCGCGACGCGACCGGACCAGGCCTCGGTGACGTAAATCTCTTCCTTGGCCAGCAGGTCCATGAGTTCGGCGCCAGAACCCCAATATTTAAGCAGCAGAGCGCGATGCTCGCGCAGCTTCTCCCACACCGCATCCATGTCGGTGATGTTGTTGGGGTCCTGATCGGTTTGCAGCGCACCGTACCAGATGCGGGTCTGCCAGTTGGACCAGCCGCCGATCTTGCCCTTGAGCTCGGGCTTGAGCAGCAGGTCGGCGCCAAGCTCGCGGGCTTCCTCCTCGCTGATATGCTTGGTGTTGTAGGCAAGCCCAGTCGAGCCGTAGTCGTACGGAATGGCCGACAGGTGGTCCGGGGTGACAGAGTAGAAGCGCTGCATGAGCGTGTCCATCAGCAGCCCGGCGTTGGGGATGTTGTCGAGATTGAGCTCGACCCCCATGTCGGCGTCGATCCAGCGCTTGTACCACGGCAGGCCGGAGGAGTGAACCAGGTGGTGGTCGCCGAGCTGACCGGTGCGAACCTTGGTCAAGACTTCGTCTTCGCCGCCGAACGTACTGTCGACCACCTTGTTGCCTGTCGCCTGCTCGTAAGGGTCGAAGGCATGTTGGCGCAGCGCCTCGGAGACGACGCCGCCCCAGCCGTCGAAGCGGACCTCGACCATCTGGGCCAAAGCCGGGCGGACGAGTTTGGCGAACGGTCCGCCGACAAATCCGAGCGCCAGGCCCGAGCAGCCCAGCAGCCCCAGAAACCGGCGCCGCTCAAGGCCGCCATTCAAATACCGTTCACGCAGTCTGTGCAGTCTCGTGGTCTGATCCATCTTGGTGGTTCTCCTTGGTTGGTGGAGGCTACCCAGGCCGCGTCGTTCAGATGCGGGCCCGGGCAAAGTAGCGGGCCACCGCTCCGGCAAGGAGCGGCAGTCCCACGGTGATCACGATCATCACAGTACCCAAGGCATTGATTTCCGGGCTGATCGAGTGGCGCAGCATGCCGAAGATCTGGGTCGGGACCGTCTCCATTCCGGCCGGGCGCCAAAACAGCGTCGCTGTGATGTTGTCGAACGATATCGTAAAGGCAAACAGCATCCCTGCGAAGACCGCCGGCATGAGCAGAGGCAAGGTGACCTCGAAGAAGGTCTGCAGCGGATTGGCGCCGAGCGAGCGCGCCGCTTCCTCATAGACCCTGCGGATGCCGATCAGGCGCGCCTGCACCACCAGCACCACGAAGGGCAGCGCCAGCAGGACATGGCCCATCAGCAGCATGGCAAAGCTGCGCGGCTGATCGAGCCAGCGCATGAACAGCAGCAATCCCACCGCCAGAACCGTCTCCGGCACCAGAACCGGCGAGATCAGCAGCATGTTGAAGAAGTTCTGCCCCACCACGGAGTGGCGGATCAGCGCCAGGCAGGCGAGGATGCCGATGGTGGTGGCGATCAACGCGGTGAGGATGCCGAGCATCAGGGAGGTCCTGAAGGCGCGCATCACCGCGTCATTGTTGGCCAGGGTCTCAAACCAGCGCAACGACAAGCCCTCGACGGGGAAGCCGCCGAACTGGGAGGAGTTGAACGACAGCAGCACCACCACGGCCACCGGGG
>CAYWVA010000400.1:0-2735 GCA_964461545.1 uncultured Rhizobiaceae bacterium
GATCTACGAGAAGAAGATCGGCAGCCAGGTCAACATGGTGTCGCAGAGCTGGGACGGCGAGCGGGTCTATTTCACCAGTTCGCTGCTCGCCAACTGGGACAAGACCGGCGACGACAACGAGCAGTTCCTGAAAGCCTACTACTGGGATGGCAAGGAGTTGACGCCGCGCTTTGAGATCGATTTCCTCGCGGCGGGGCTCGGCCGGCCCCATCTCATGCGCTTCGGCTCGAAGGACCTCTACACCAACTGACGAGCCGCGGGGAGCGGGGCGCCGCGAGGCGTCCCGCTTTCAATTCGGGAGAGCGACAGATGAAAGCCTTCATTTCGGCCACCGCCATGCTTGTCGCATGCACCGCCGCCGGCCTTGCCCATGACGCCGGAACGCCCAATCGCGGGCCGGCTGACCACTATGTCTACTCGCTGGCGCCTCCCGGCAGCTATCAACTGCCGCCGATCAAGCGGGCAGCCGACGGCGAGGTGCGCGATGAAACCGGCCAACGCCGCCGGCTCGCCGATCTCACGCGCGGCAAGATCACGGTGATGTCCTTCGTCTTCACCCAGTGTGCCGACCTGTGCCCCCTGGCGACCTTGCGCATGGCGGAGTTTCAGGATCTGGTGGCCGACCGGCCCGGCCTTGCCGGCAATGTCCGGCTCGTCACCATGAGCTTCGATCCCGTTCACGACACGCCGGAGCGCATGGCCGAGCAGGCATCCTTGTGGCGCAGCGCTGCGGGCCCGGAGTGGCACTTCGTGACGGCACCCGACGAGGCCGCCCTGCGCCCGGTGCTGAAAGCTTACGACCAGGCGGTCGTTGCCATCCCCGGCGAGGACGGCGAGGCGACATCGCTGTCGCACGTGCTGCGCGTGTTCCTGATCGATCCCGACGGCGTCATCCGCAATATCTACAGCGCCGATTTCCTCGACCCACGGCTCGTTCTCAATGACGTGCTCACGGTGCGCGGCAACGCATACGGGCACTGAGCGATGCGGGGACATCGCAGAAGCCATATTCGCCTCGACGCTGGACGCCATCGTCCACGGCCGATAGTGGCGGGCGAATCATTTCCTGGAGAGGCGCTTCTAAAGGCACTCGATGCCTTGTCTGACTCTACAAACGGCCCGAGATGCATGCAATTGGCCTGCCCAGTCCTGCAATCGTCTTAGGCTCGGCGCGCCCACTGGTCGTCCGCCGGGTTCAGCACATCAGCAAAGTGCACATGGAGAGGCAAGTGGTTGAAAAGCGAATAAACATGTGTTGCTGGTTAGCAACGGCGTGCCTCCTGACGATTGCTCTCGCTGGTTACACGCATACGATAGGAGCTGCCATCGTCTTTATGGCCGTTCGGGTCGTGCAGATCTCAGCGCGCACACAGGACATGACGTCGTTCCCCGTCCAGGTCCACGTGGCATATCTGCTATTGCTCGTTGTCGGATCGTCCTCAACCTTTGCATTCGT
Source organism: uncultured Rhizobiaceae bacterium (assembly GCA_964461545.1). Classification (GTDB taxonomy): domain Bacteria; phylum Pseudomonadota; class Alphaproteobacteria; order Rhizobiales; family Aestuariivirgaceae; genus CAYWVA01. The sequence goes on from CAYWVA010000400.1 coordinate 1,457, forward strand.
GCACTGGAATCTGTTAGTCGGTACGTGGGTTTACATCATCACCGGCTACTGCGTACTCGCTCGATGTCTGGCGCTGCTCCCTTGGAATCGATCTGAGCCACTCACATGGCCCGATATTGCTCATGTGATTTTCAGCCGGCCGGTCGAGAATATTCTGCAGAGCGTTCGGGAGGAAGTTCCCGAGCGTAGCCGAAGGAAGCCGGGGCGGCGACCAGCGGCCTCTGAGCAATGAGGGCGATCAGCCCCCAGCTGTAACCGACGGAACCCGATAGACCGTCCTGCCGTCCTCGGTGATCCGCTCGACCGTAAGCCCCAGTTTCTTCTTCGCCGGCCGCTGAGGAAGTCCCTGACCGAATGGGCCTGCCAGTGCGCCAGGTTGGCAGAGTGGCGCCTGCCGTAATGCGTGACGTTCCCGCAGCGTGAAAGACCCTGCGCCTACCGGACCCGCCCGTATTTGCGCACCCGCTCGCATGGGAAACGCTCATCGGCGCCGGGACTGCCGCCAAGCCTCGTACAGTTTCGGGGTTTCCTCGCCCGTCGGAGGGTAGAGGCCGATGATCGAATGCCCCTCGCATACGAGTTCCCGGACAAAGGCCTCGAAGCGCTCCATCTCGGTGCATTCCTGTCCGATCTCGTCGGCGAGGTGTGCGGGGATGACGATGACGCCATCGCCGTCACCGATGATCACGTCACCGGGGAAGACGGGCGCATCCCCGCAGCCGATCGGAACGTTGATGTCGATCGCTTCGTGAAGCGTCAGATTGGTGGGTGCGGAAGGTCGCACGTGATAGGCTGGAATATCGAGCTCGCCGATCACCGTTGCATCCCGGAACCCGCCGTCGGTGATCACCCCGGCGCAGCCGCGGACCTGAAGCCGCGTCACCAGGATGGACCCGGCGGAGGCCGCGCGGGCGTCCTTGCGGCTGTCGATGACGAGCACGTGACCCGGCGGGCACTGCTCGACCGCCATGCGCTGCGGGTGGTCCTCGTTCTTGAAGACGGTGATCGGGTTGCGGTCCTCGCGGGCGGGCATGTATCGCAGTGTGAATGCCTGGCCGACCATGTTGGCCAGCTTGCGCGAAACGGGTAGGGAGCCCTGGATCACCTGGTTGCGCAGCCCGCGCTTGAATAACGCGGTCGCGACCGAGGCCGTCGAGGCGCACATCAACCGCGCGCGGGTCTCATCGCCGAGAAGGTAGTCGTTCATGGTCTCGATCCCTAGAAGATGGCCGGCTCGTCGACAGGCGCACCGAAATCTGTTTCGAGGAAGTCGAAATCG
>CAYWVA010000401.1:0-2734 GCA_964461545.1 uncultured Rhizobiaceae bacterium
GCCGTCAGTCCGGCGCACCAACCATGTCGAGCACGGCTGCTTCGTCCGGCCGCGGCGCCACTTGCACCGTGACGTCGGCTCCCAGATGATCGCGCAGCGCGGCCGCGACATTCTCCGACAGGCAGTAATGAACCAGTTTCGCCGCCGCCGAAGCCAGATCGGCCGACGCCAACAACCTCGCCCAAATGCGCGCCGTGCGTGGCGAAAACAGCAGCACGCCGTGGGCCCGGCCGGCCGCCAGCGCTGTCGCGCAGGCGCTCGGCAGCGACTCGGCGGGGCATGCCTCATAGGCAATGAGCCGATCGACCTCAAAGCCCGATGCCTCCAGGACCGATGTAAGTTTGCCCGCCGTGACCGCCCCGGAGACGTACAGCAATGGGCCGTCGTCGGGCCGAAGCAGCGCGATGGTGCTGCGGGCCAGCGAGGCGACATCGCCGTCGGCCTGCACTACCCGGGCAAAGCCGATGCTTCTGGCAGCCCGCGCCGAGGCCGGCCCGACGACCAGGGCCGCGGCGCTCTTCAGGCGCTCAAGCTCCGGGCGACCGCTGAGCGCACGGGGGCCATTGGCGCTGGTGATCAGGACCGCCTGATAGCCGCGTTCAGGGATGGTCAGGTCGGCAACCGGCCGGATGTCCAGGAGCGGCGCCAAAATGACGTCGTGGCCTGCCGCCGCGAGTCTGCGGGCGAGCGGCCGGGCCTCGTCTCGCGGCCGGGTGACGATGAGCCGCATGACTATGACCCGAGGCGTGGACCGGCCAGGCGCTTGACCTCCTCGCCGGCGTCACGGCCGAGCGCCTCGGCGTCGTCGAGCGAGCCGTCGCGGCGGGCTTCGAACACCGCCGATCCGTCCAGCAGCAGCGCCATGCCGCGGAAGTGGAGACGGTCGCCGTCGAGCACTGCATGGCCGGCAAGCGGGGTACGGCAGGAGCCCTCCAGGACGACGAGGAAGGCGCGTTCGGCGGCGACCTGGAATGCCGTTGCGGCATCGTTCAGCGGCGCCACCATTTGGTGCATCCGTTCGTCCCGCTGGCGCACCTGCAGCCCGATGGCGCCCTGGGCCACCGCCGGCAGCATGATGTCGGGTGGCATGGCGGCGGTGATCTCATGAGCCAGCCCGAGGCGCTTCAGGCCGGCACACGCCAAAACCGTCGCGTCGGCCTCGCCGCGATCGAGCTTGGCCAGGCGCGTCTCGACATTGCCGCGGAACGGCACCGCCGCGAGATCGGGCCTGAGATGCTTCAACTGGGCGATCCGGCGCACCGAAGAGGAGCCAAGGACGGCGCCGGGCGGCAACGCCATGACGTCGGCGGCCACCCGGCTCATGAACGCGTCGCGGGGGTCCTCCCGCGGCAGCAGGCCGGCGATGTCCAGTCCCGCCGGAGTGCCGGCCGGCATGTCCTTCATCGAGTGCACCGCAAGGTCGATGTCGCCGCTGAGCAGCGCTTCCTCGATCTCCCTGGTGAACAGCGCCTTGCCGCCGATCTCGGCCAGCGGCCGGTCGCGTATCCTGTCGCCCGTCGTGGTGATGGTGATGATCTCGACGTCGCCGGGCGCAAGATCGTGAGCCGCGATCAGCCGGTCGCGGGCCTCGTTCGCCTGGGCCAGAGCCAGGCGCGAGCCACGCGAACCGATGCGCACGAGACGGGTTTGCAAGCGTCAAGGCCGAATGCTAGAGCCACGGGAAATATTCCGGCGCTACTTATAGACTTCCATGACCGGCGAACGCACGAATTTAGAGGCCAGGCGCGATCTCACGGTCCTGGGCATCGAGACGTCATGCGACGAGACCGCCGCGGCGGTGGTGCGGCGGCGGCCTGGGCGAACCGGCGAAATCCTCTCCAATGTCGTGCTGTCGCAGGACGCCGCCCATGCCGCTTACGGCGGCGTGGTTCCCGAGATTGCGGCGCGAGCCCATATCGCCCACCTCGACCGGCTGATCGGCCAGGCCATGGGCGAGGCCGGACTCAGCTTTGATGATCTCGACGGCGTGGCGGCGACCGCCGGCCCCGGCCTCATCGGCGGCCTGATCGTCGGGCTGATGACCGCCAAGGCGATTGCCCTTGCCCACCATTTGCCGCTGATGGCGGTCAACCATCTCGAGGCCCATGCCCTTACCCCCGGACTGACAGAAGGCTTGGCGCCGCCCTATCTGCTGCTCCTTATCTCCGGCGGCCATACTCAGCTCTTGACCGTCGAAGAGGTGGGCCAGTATCGCCGCTACGGCACGACCATCGACGATGCCCTGGGCGAGGCCTTCGACAAGACGGCGAAGCTTCTCGACCTCGGCTTTCCCGGCGGACCGGCGGTGGAGCGGGCAGCACTTGGCGGCAATCCGGTCCGCTTTGCCCTGCCGCGGCCCATGAAGGGGCGCGAAGACTGCAATTTTTCGTTCTCCGGCCTGAAGACGGCGGTGCGATTGCTGGCCGACAGTCTGGCCCCTCTTTCGCCACACGACATCGCCGATTTGTGCGCCGGGTTTCAGGCGGCGGTGGCCGACACCGTCGCCGACCGGCTGCGGCGGGCCATGGCGCGGTTTCGCGCCGAGCACCAAAACGTCGCCTCACCGGCGCTGGTCGTTTCCGGCGGCGTCGCCGCCAACCGGATGCTGAGGCAGACGTTCGAGGCGCTCGGCAGCGAGCGCGGCTTTCGATTGTCGCTGCCGCCGCCGGCGCTGTGCACCGATAATGCCGCCATGGTCGCCTGGGCCGGCGCCGAGCGGCTGGCGCGCGGCCTC
>CAYWVA010000402.1:0-2723 GCA_964461545.1 uncultured Rhizobiaceae bacterium
TTGAAGCCGGGATGATCGCGGAGGGGGTCCCATACCGGATCCAGCCGGAGGTCCGCGACTGAGAAGTGGCTGGGTCGGGCCAGCAGTGGCTCCAGGGTTTCTATGGCCGCATCGTGCTCGCCGGCCATGGCATAGATGCGAGCCAGTTCTTCCACGCGGAAAGCTCCGCGCATGGCTTCGCGCTCCATTGGCATCAGCTCATGCCCCTTTTCTCCCAGCTCGATCGCCAGTTCGAACTCACCAAGACCGGCGTGCGCGATGCCCAGCGCAGTGAAGACCCTGGGATCCTCGGGGAACTCATCTTCAAGCGACTTCACGATCAGCACGCGGGCCGACTCGAAATGGGCCCCGGCCTCCTCCGGACTGCCCAGCCACATTGCGATCATCCCGCGCCAAAGGTCTACCGGCTCGAATTGATACTGGTTCTGCAGCACACCCCAGTCGGCTGCCGCGGCCCGCCTGCGGGCGCCCTCAAGGTCGCGGTCGAAGACATCCAGCCTGATCAGATAGCCTTGTATCCATGCGCTGGCCGCATCCTCCCGAACGGCGCGCAAAGCCTGCTCCAGGACGGTCCGGGCGCGACGCGTATTCTGGTCCGCGGCCAAATAGTTGGAGGAGAGGTTTGCGTAACTCCAGTGAAGCTCCGGGGCCAGGGCGATGGCCCGGCGCAGATAATGCTCGGCCGTGGTGTAATCGCGCAGGTAGAAATAGGTCTGTCCGACCCAGCTGTTCAGCGTCGCCGAGCGCGGATCCAGGCGGACCGCCCTTTCATAGTTTTCCGCGGCTTCCTTCCAAAGGCCTTGGCGCCGCTGGACCGAGCCCATGCCGAGAAACACGTCCGGGACCTCGGACACCCTGGCCCGGACTGCCTCGAACTCCGCCAGCGCGGGCTCGTACTGGAGCAGCCCGTGGTAGTAAAACCATCCCATGGCAAGGCGCCCCTCCAACAGGTCCGGGTCCAGTTTCAAGGCCCGATGAACGGCCTGCTTTGCGCTTTCGAGCCGCTCGGGAGAGCGGTCGAAATGCCACCACCACTTACGGGTGTGAACGCGCGACAGCATGGCATGTGCAAGCGCGAAGTCTGGATCCCGCTGCAAGGCGGCTTCGAACATCCGTTGGGCCAGCCGAAAGTCCTCCTCCAATTCGCTTCGCCAGAAGTACTCCAGCCCTCGCAGGTAGAAATCGTAGGCCTCCAGGTCCCTTGTGGGTTCGGCCCGAAGGATCTGCTTGTCGGGCTCGAGTACCGCGATGTCCATCGCTTCGGCCACCCGCTCGGCGATTCGCGCCTGAAGCTCGAATACATTCACAAGCGGCTCCTCAAGGGAGTCGGCCCAGATCGGGGAGGCTTCGCTTGCCCGGATCAGTTGCGGAGTGACACGCACTCGGCTCGAACCGTCCGGCAAATGAGCCCAGCGCACGGTCCCCTCTAGAATGTAGTCGACCCCCAGCTCTTCGGCGATTTCGGGAATACTCTTGGCCGTATCCTTGTATTGCAAGGCGCTGGTACGGGCAATCAGGCCGAGCTGGTCCAGGCGTGTCAAGCGGGTGGAAATTTCGTCGGTGATGCCGTCGGCGAAGTACTCGTCCTCGGACCGGCCCAGGTTACGAAACGGCAGCACTACGACCAAGGGACGGGCGGTCATGGCTGTCTCCACCGGTGCCCGCCCCGACCACTGACCGGACCAGATCCGCTCGCCCACAAAAACTCCCAGTGCCGCCAGCAGCAGCACGATGACGAGTACGTCGAGGCTTTTCGACGAGGCTTCGGAAGGCGATCTGATGTGCTGCTCCACCTCCACCTCGCGCCGGATGCCTTCCGGCGTGATCTCGTAGGCCCAAGCTAGGAACAGTGCAACCGGGAAACCGAGGAGCAGCAGCACCACCACCAGCGTGACCGTCCAATCCGGCAGCTGCAGGGCAGGAAAGAAGATGTTGGCCACCTGGGCCGTGATCCAGCCCATGACCGCGTAGGCTGCGGCTGCGCGGAACACGTTTCGACGACGGAGTTCAGTGATGAACTTGCGCATCGTCAGCCCTATGGTGTGGCCTCTCCACCAAATCATAGGCGCTCGCCCTGCCCCGTTCAAAACGTGTGTCTGGCGGCCAGCGGCCAGCGCTCGATTACCTGGTAGCGCGCCCCGGCCGGCAGCGTCTCGGACCGTACCAGCACAATATCCCGCACCGGCCAGCCCACCGGCGACACCGGGCCGGGCCAGTCGCAGCGCGGACAGGCCCGCAGCACCGTCAGGTGGGCACGAAAGGGCCGTGCTTCGGGCTCAAAGCCCAGTGGCTCGAGCCGGGTCCAGAGCTCCAGGGCAAGCGCGCCAGCGGGGACCGGGAGGTTGCGGCAACCGAGCCAGGCGGTTCGCGGCCGGGGCCAGTGTCCGTGGCAGTCGATGCGAAGATCGAAAGGCGCGGCCTGCAAGCCGGCGGCCACGGCGCGAATGCCGTCGAGGCGGGCAGCATCGACGGAGCCCAGGAAGGCCAAGGTCAGGTGATAATTCGTTTTCGGAACCGGCCGGCCCGGGCAGGCGGCCACCAGCGGCTTAGCCGCTCCTTCGAGCGCATCGCGCACAGGATCGTCCGGCCAAAGCGCAAAAAACAGCCGCACCTTCCGCTCGTCTCGTCCCTCTAGCTCATCATGACGCCGGTCAGCGCCCGCGCCACGGTCTGGCGCCGGATCGACTCGCGATCGCCCTGGAAGCGCTCCACGCGGGTCTTGA
>CAYWVA010000403.1:0-2720 GCA_964461545.1 uncultured Rhizobiaceae bacterium
GGGGAGGGCAAATGCCAAGCGTGCCGTCTCATGATAAATCAGCCCGGCAACGACGGATTGTGGGTCGTCGTCAATGCAAGCTGGTATCAGTGGTCCCAGCGCTGCTTGAGCACCACCGCCTGGGCGACGATGCAGCGTTCTCCGTCGAAGCAGATGGCCGGCGAGCCGTAGGGCTCGTAGCCGTCCTCCAGCGCTTGCGAGACCTGCTCGCAGAACGCCCGGTCATTAATTCCGGTCAACAGCCGGTAGCGGAGCTTGTCGTTCATGGCGCGAATTCCCATCGAGTTTGCGGCTCACCCTGTCACAGGCTCGAGGTGAGGTATCGAGATTTCCTGATGCCGAGTCTGTCGAAGCATGGGCCCGTCCGGCTCATGCCCGCTTGACCCAGCGGCCGTCTTCGTCCTGCTGCCAGTAGGTGACCTCGTGCCCGGCCTGGCGCGCTTGCGTCCAGTGGGCCCGGGCTTGGTCGAGCGCTGCCGGGTCGCGACCGTCGAACAGATAGACGGCGCGCTCAAGCCCCTCCAGGGAGCCTGCGACCGCGCCGTCGACCAGAAACCGCACGACCGCGCGGTTGGGGTTGTCCTCGCCCGCCGTCAGCCAGATGGGCTGGAGCTCGCCATTGCCGTCGCGGGCGGTGCCGTGGGGCAAGAACGCCTCGTCGCGCCAGGTCCACAGCGCGCTCGACAGCGCTTCGACCCGCTCCTCGCTGCCGGCCTGCACGCAGGCCCGCCAGCCGCGCTCCAGCGTTCGCTCCAGCAGTTGCGGCAGCACCGCCTCCAGCGGGCGGCGGTCGAGCTGGTAGAACAGCACCTCGACCATCGCCCTTTCAGCTCTCGTAATGGTTGGCCACCAGGCGGTCGAGCAGCCTGACGCCCCAGCCTGAGGCCCAGGACTGGCTGAGGGCGTTCTTGGGCGAGTCCATCGCCGTACCGGCCACGTCGAGATGAGCCCACGGCACGTCGTTGACGAAGCGCTGCAGGAACTGGGCGGCGGTGATCGAGCCGGCATGGCGCCCGCCGGTGTTCTTCATGTCGGCGAAATCGGAATCAATGAGCTTGTCGTATTCGGGCGCCAGCGGAAGACGCCAGATCTTCTCGCCGGTGGCCTGGCCGGCCGCAATCAGCCGCTCGCAGAGCTCGTCGTTGTTGGAGAACAGGCCGGCATGCTCCTTGCCTAGCGCTATCAGGACGGCGCCGGTGAGGGTGGCAAGATTGATCATGAACTGCGGCTTGAAGCGGTCTTGGGTGTACCACAGCACGTCAGCCAATACTAAACGGCCCTCCGCGTCGGTGTTGATCACCACGATCGTCTGCCCCGACAGCGACTTGACGATGTCGCCGGGGCGCTGGGCGTTGCCGTCGGGCATGTTTTCCACCAGGCCGATCACGCCCACCGCGTTGACCTTGGCCTTGCGCTTGGCGAGCGCCGCCATGAGGCCGGTGACGCATGCCGCACCGGCCATGTCGCCTTTCATGTCTTCCATGTTCTGCGCCGGCTTGATCGAGATGCCGCCGGTATCGAACGTGACGCCCTTGCCGACGAAGGCCACCGGCTTTGCCCCTCGGGGACCGCCCGACCAGCGCATCACCACCGTCCGCGGCGGCTTGCCTGAGCCTTGCGCCACGCCGAGCAGCGCGCGCATTCCAAGCTTGGCCATCTGCTTGGGGTCGAGGATCTCGACCTTCAGCCCAAGCTTCTCAAGCTCCTTGGCGCGCCTGGCGAACTCCTCGGGGTTGAGTGTGTTGGCCGGCTCATTCACCAGGTCGCGAGCCAGGTGGACCCCTTCGGCCACTGCGTCGTGGGACTGGAACGACTTGCGCGCCGCCGCAGCGGCGCTGCTGAGCACGTTCACTTGCTTGAGTTGCGGTGATTCGTCCTTCTTTTTGGTCTTGTAGTGCTCGAATCTGTAGGTGCGCAGGCGCACGCCCGAGGCCAACAGCGCCGCCACGTCGCCGGGCTGGATAGGCGGCTCGCCCGGAAGTTCGGCAGCGATCGCCGCCTCGCTGACCTTGGCCGCCTGCAGCGCCCCGGCTGCGGTGCCGCCCAGCATCTCGATGTCGCGCGCCTGGAGCTTGGTAACGTCGCCGGCGCCGAGCACGATGACCCGGTCGATCCCCGTGTCGGCCGGGGCGACGAGCTCGACCGACTGGTCCTTCTTGCCCTCGAATTTTGCAGCCGTCATGGCGCGCCGCACATGGCCGCCCGAAGCCCGGTCGGCGTCTTCGCCGAGTGGTGCCAGTTGCGGGCCTTCGCCTGCCAGCAGCACCAGCGTGCCCGATTGAGGCAGCGAGGGCGCAGAAAACCTTGCTTTCATGACGCAATCCTGTTGATCAGCCTGGGATCAGTTGGGAAACGGCTCCTTTAGCCCCTCAGGGCGCGGCCCGCAATGCCGTGCGGCCCCCCTAGCTTTCGCAGCATTGACCCCTTCTCCTGCCGCAAAGCTGAGGGTAAAACAGTTGAGTCGTTGTGAACGCTCTGGCCGGTAGACGATTGGCCGGAGCGACGGCGTTCGGGGGACCATGGCGGGGACGAGGCTCGCAAAGGCGGATGAGATCCGGCGGCGGAGGTGGCCGACGGGTGCGCGCGTCGCGGCCGTCGCCGGCACGCTGGCGGCGATGCTTGCCGCCGGCGTGCTGACGGACCCGGGCGGGGCTGTCACGCGGCCCGACCAGTCGGCAAAATCCGACCGCCTGCGCCCCGAGCTCAAGACGCCGCCGCGC
>CAYWVA010000404.1:0-2709 GCA_964461545.1 uncultured Rhizobiaceae bacterium
AGGGTGACCCATGCCGATCGCGTGTTGCAGGAGGCGGTTCGGCGTTTCAATATCGGCGGCCCGCCGAAGGTGACCCACTGGATAGGAGGCGTATTGCCATGAGCTGGATGCCCGACCAGGACCCCGTGCTTGGCGACGCCGATCACGAGGAGCGCGCCGTTTATGTGGTCGAGGGCGAGATCGAGATCGCCGGCGACCGCTTCGAGGCGCCGCGGCTGTTGATCTTCAGGCCTGGCGACCGCATCACCATCAACGCGCCGCGCCGCGCCCGGCTGATGTATCTGGGCGGCAGCGCCATGGAAGGTCCGCGCCACATCTGGTGGAACTTCGTTTCCTCGCGCAAGGAGCGCATCGAGGAGGCCAAGGAAGACTGGAAGAGTGGTCGCTTCCGGCCTGTCCCCGGCGAGACGGACTTCATCCCGCTGCCGAGTGCGTCGTGATCCATGTCGCAGTCAATGCAGCGGCGGCGGCTCGACCGCCCGGTGGATCCGGCTCGCGACCATGTGCTGGGCGACCGGAATGCTGAAATAACACTGGTCGAGTACGGCAGCTATGCCTGTCCGTCCTGCCGTGCGGCGAACGAGAGCATAGCCGCGATCCGCGATCGCCTCGGGGAGCGCGTGCGCTACGTGTTCCGGCACCGGCCGCTCACCGGCAATGATCTCGCCCGGCGCGCCGCGGAACTGGCCGAGCAGGTCCCGCCGGAGCGCTTCTGGCCGGTGCACATGGAGCTCATGACGCGCTCCAAGACGCTGAGCGAGGACGATCTGGCAGCCGTCGCGGCGGACCTGAATCTGGATCGGCAGCCATCGGAGCAAACCCAGGAGGCCGTTCGCGAGGCCAAAGCGCGGGTCGAGGCGGACGAGGCCAGCGCCCGGGCGAGCGGTGTGGCGGTCACCCCCACCTTCTTCATCAATTCGCGGCGCTATGACGGTGCCTGGGACGAAAGCGCGCTGTCCGACGCGGTGCTTGGCACGCTCGGTCATCGGGTTCGCACCGCGGCGCTCGATTTCGCCAGCTGGGGCCCCTCCGCCGGCATCCTGCTGCTGGCGGCGACCGTTGCGGCGATTGTCTTGTCCAACTCGCCGCTTGGCCCCGCCTTCCAGGCCGTCTGGCAGCTGCCGATCGGCTTCATGCTCGGCGACTTCGGCTTTGCCATGTCGCTGCTGCACTGGATCAACGACGGCCTGCTGACGATCTTCTTCCTTGTCGTCGGGCTGGAGATCAAGCGCGAGTTCACCGTCGGTCACCTGGCGACCCGCCAGTCCGCGTCGCTGCCGATCGCGGCGGCTATCGGCGGCATGGTGGTGCCGGCGCTCACCTACCTGCTGATCGTGCCGGAGGGCCCGTGGCTGCGCGGCTGGGGCGTGCCGATGGCTACCGACACCGCCTTTGCCATTGCGCTCATCGCCCTGATGGGAAGACGGGTGCCGGTCGAACTGCGGGTCTTCCTGACGGCCGCGGCGATCGTCGACGATATCGGCGCCATCCTCGTGGTGGCGGCGTTCTATTCAGGCGCCATCGAGCCCGCATTCCTCGCCGCCGGAGCCGTGACCGTGGCGGCACTGGCCATGCTGAACCGGTCCCACGTCTACCGGGTTCTGCCTTATGCGCTGCTCGGTATCGTGTTGTGGGGATGCATTCACGCCGGCGGCCTGCACGCCACGCTCGCCGGGGTGCTGCTGGCGCTGTTCATCCCGACCAGGCCGCCGCCCAATCTCAACGCGCTGCGGGCGCAGGCCGACACGATCCTCAGCGCCGAGGCGCGCCATAGCGGCGAAGTGCTGCGCCACGGCCCTTCGCTGCCAGCCATGCGGGCGCTGGAGACGATCTACGACCGGCTCGAATCCCCGGCCGACCGCCTGTTGCGGCGGGGCGGTTCGCAGTCGAGCTACGTGGTGCTGCCGCTGTTTGCCCTCGCCAATGCCGGCGTCGTCGTGACGACCGATGCCTGGGCCGACCACCAGATGCTGATGATCGCGATCGTGGCCGGGCTGGCGATCGGCAAGCCGCTCGGCCTGTTCTCCGCCGCGGCTCTTGCGGTGCAACTGGGGCTGGCCGTCAAGCCGGCAGCCTATTCATGGCGCCAGCTTGCTGGCGCCGGCGCCCTGGCCGGCATCGGCTTTACCATGTCGCTGTTCATCGCCGGCCAGGCGTTTCCCGCGGAAGCCGACTTCGCGGCAGCCAAGATCGCCGTGTTCGCCGGTTCGGTGCTGTCGGCGATGATCGGAACGGGGCTCTTGTTGACGGCCAGGGAGGGACAGAGGTAGCGCGAGAGTCCTTTCAGCGCCGCCGGTGCAGGGGCACTGCTGACCTGTCTGGTTCCGGGGGTCGTCCGCGTGGCCCAGTCGACAGCGGTGCTGCGGATGATCCTTCCGTGCATCACAGGCGTTCTGGAAATGAGTGGCGATAGGCGCGCCGGAAGTCGGGGGTGTTCATCATCTGGTAGAAGCCGACGCGCTCGCACCAGGCCTTCTGGCTGGCGACGATCTTGGCGAACAGGGGATCGGCGCTCTCTACCTCCAAGACCTCATCCCAGGCTTCGAGCTGGCGGTCGAGGATGGAATCGGGCGTGCGCGTCACTGTCACCCCGTCCTCCTCGACGAGCGTTCGCAGATCGCGCGAATAGGCATCGAGCGCCGTTGAGTAATTGGCGGTGCTGGCAGCTTCCGCGGCGTAACGCAGGATGGCCTGGTGCTCGTCGGGCAG
>CAYWVA010000405.1:0-2698 GCA_964461545.1 uncultured Rhizobiaceae bacterium
CGATAACCTGTTGAATCCTCGCGCCGCTCAGACCAAACTGGCATCGGCCGCTGCCAGCCACCAAGGAGGAGTGTCATGAAAGCATCCAAGCCACGGTTCCGCCCCACCCGCCGCTCGTTCCTCAGCACCACCGGCGCCCTGGCGGTCGGCCTCACATTGCTGCCGCGCCGCACCCTGTCGCAGGAGGAGCCGCGGCTCAACTTCTACAACTGGGACACCTATATCGGCGAGACCACGCTTGAGGACTTCCGGGCCGAGACCGGCATCACTGTTCAGATGGACCTTTATGCCGACAACGACGAGCTGTTCGCCAAGCTCAGGGCCGGCAATCCCGGCTATGACGTGATCGTGCCGACCAACGACTATGTCGAACGCATGATCCTCGCCAACATGCTGATGCCGCTCGACCACTCCAAGATCCCCAACATGGACAATATCGAGGCCCCGTTCCGCGACGCCGCGTTCGATCCCGGCCGCGCCCACTCGATCCCCTACATGTGGGGCACCATGGGCATCGGCTACCGCAAGAGCCGGGTCGAGGAGCCGGTCGACAGCTGGGGGGCTGTCATGGAAGGCGAGAAGTATTCCGGGCGCATCTCGCTTCTGGGCGATGCCGCCAACGTGATCGGCTGCGGGCTCAAGTATCTCGGCTACTCCTATAATTCGACCGATGCCGACGAGATCAGGCAGGTCGAGGAGTTGCTGATCGCCAACAAGCGCCATGTGAAAGTGTTCGCTCCCGATACCGGACAGGACCTGCTGATCGCCGGCGAAGTGGATCTGTGCCAGGAGTGGAACGGCGATATCCTGCAGGTGATGGAAGAAGACGACGACCTCGCTTACGTGGTGCCGAACGAGGGCACGCTGCTGTGGGAAGACTGTCTGGCGATCCCCACCGGCGCGCCCCATCCCGACAACGCTCACGCCTTCATCAACTTCATCCTTGAGGCGGAAGTCGGCGCGGCGATCGCCGAGTTCATCCAGTACGCATCGCCTAATGCCGCCGCCAAGGCGTTGATGGATGATGACTACCTCGACAATCCGGCGATCTTTCCGACCGACGAGGTGATCGCCAAGTCGGAGGCCTCGGTCTATCTCGGCGAGGGTCCGATCCGGCTGCGCGACGAGGCGTGGACCCGCATCCAGGCGGCGTAAGCAAGCCTGCGGTAGCCCCATGGAGCGAAAGCGTAACGCGGGCTATGGCGGTCGGCGGTCGGCGGAACTCCGTTTCATGCCCGCGAGTTTCAAACGCAAGGACCATGCAACACGACAAGCCAGAGCTCGAGGCGAAATGGCGTTCCCGCCTGGAGGCGGAGCTTGAGGACCTGCTCGTCAGCAGTCGCACCAGCAACGAGGGGCGCGCGCCGGTCGCCCTCGACCAGCAGAGTGTCGGACGCCTGGCGCGCATGGACGCCATGCAGGTTCAGGCCATGGCGATGGCGGCGGAACGGCGCCGCCAGGCACGCATCGTGAGCCTGCGCCAGGCGCTGTCGCGCCTGGACAGCGGCGAGTACGGCTACTGCGAACGGTGCGGACATGCCATTCCGGCCGGTCGTCTCGAGGTCGATGCGACGGCGCGATTGTGCGTGCCGTGCGCCGAGGGCAAGGAGCCCTGAAGCGTTAAGAAGGGCGCTGGGATGACCAAAGCGCGGGGTTCAGTTCGCCGCATGCTGATCCTCGCGCTGCTCGCCGTGGGGCTGGGGCTGGTGCCGGCGCCGCAAGCGCGCGTCGCTGACGCGCCGATCATTGCCGCAGCAGCCGATCTCCATTTCGCCCTTGAAGAGATCGCCGAACGCTTTGCGTCCGAAACCGGGCAATCGGTGAAGCTGTCGTTCGGCTCGTCGGGCAACTTCGCCCGCCAGATCCGCCAGGGCGCGCCCTATCAGATGTATCTGGCGGCCGACGAGGAGTTCGTGCTGTCGCTGTTCAACGATGGCTTCACCCGCGACGAGGGCGCGCTCTATGCGCTGGGGCGCATCGTCATCTTCACCCCCCATGGCTCACCGCTCAAGCCAGACAGCGAACTCGACGATCTCGCCAATGCACTGGCCGAGGGCCGGATCACCCGGTTCGCCATCGCCAATCCGGAACACGCCCCCTATGGCATGCGGGCCGAAGAGGCGCTGCGCCATCGCGGGCTTTGGGAGGCGATTGCGCCGCGACTGGTGTTCGGCGAAAACGTCTCCCAGGCGGCCCAGTTTGCCGCCACCGCCAACACCCAGGGCGGCATCATCGCCTATTCGCTGGCGCTCGCTCCGCGGGTTGCCGAACGTGGCTCCCATGCCCTGATCCCCGAGGCATGGCACACGCCGCTGCGCCAGCGCATGGTGCTGCTGACGAACGCCGGCCCGGTGGCGGAGCGGTTCTACCGCTATGTCCAGGAGCCACCGGCCCTGGAGATCTTGCGCAACTACGGCTTCGTGCTTCCCGGCGAGGGCAGCTGAACGATTGACGAGCCCGCCCAAGCTGTCATCCTCCCGCCGGTCGATCCTCCGATCACGTCCGGGGAGGCCATGACAGAGTAGCGAGGACAAGGGGATGGACTGGACCGCGCTCTGGCTGTCGCTCAGGCTGGCGGCCTTCACGGTGCTGTTGCTGCTGCCGATCGGCATCCTCGCCGGCCGGGCTCTGGCCTATCGCGACTTTCCCGGCAAGGGGCTGGTCGAGGCGCTGGTGGCGCTGCCGCTGGTGCTGCCGC
>CAYWVA010000406.1:0-2693 GCA_964461545.1 uncultured Rhizobiaceae bacterium
TCCTTGACCTCGAAGGTGTCGCGCACTTTGACCCCGATATTATAGACGATCAGCAGATCGGCAAGCGCCTGACCGTCGATCAGGACGATCTTGTACGGCACGGCGCTGACGAACTTCCACGCCGAGCTGGGAAAGGCGGCGGTGGTGACGAACACCCCCTTGTCGGCCTTGCAGGCATCAAGGCTGCCGGCGAACTCGCGCACCGCACTCACCGGCACGGCGGTTTCCGGGCGGTAGCGCTTGGCCTGAATGTAGATGACATCGAGGCCAAGCACGTCCAGGGGAACAGCCCCGTCGATGCCGCCGTCGCCGTGGCGGCCGAGGTGGCGCGCCAGATCGCGCCTACAGCCATAGCCCATGGCGAACAGCAACTCGATGATCAGGCGCTCGAAGGATTCCGGCGGAGCGCCATGGATGCGGGCGAGCAGACTGGACACGAGGCGCTGGTGAATGATGCCGGCACTGGCCGCCATCTGCGCTTCCGGCCCCTCGTCTGGCGATGGGGCGGCACCAGGTTGCGTCGCGCCGGGCGGCAGAGGCCCGGATTCCGCCCAAGGCAATGGGACTTCTGGCTGAGCCTCGCAATCACCCGCCACAGGGAAATAGACTCCGTGGCGCTGCTCCACCACTCCGGTGCGCTCCAGATAGGCCAGGGCCCAGTGCAGGCGGTTGGCGAACACGGTCTCCTTGCCGCTCGGCAGGCGCTCGGCTAGCTCATCGGGCGTCAGCCCGAGACGGGCAGCGACGTCGACCATGAGTGCGACGAACGGCAGGTCAGTGCGCGTTTCTGCCAGAGCCTGCAGCACCGGCTGCATCAGCCCCGGATAGTCCGGTATCGCCAAGAGCCGTCTCCCCAGTCCGGTCGATTCCGGAGAGGCTCGGCTGCAAGATCCGTGCCAGAGAGGTAACGAGCTACATCCTGAAGATGCCGAAGCGCGTCTCGGGAATGGGCGCATTGAGGCAGGCCGAGAAGGCAAGGCCGAGCACGTCGCGGGTCTCCTCAGGCGCAATGACGCCATCGTCCCACAGCCGCGCCGTGGCGTAGTAGGGATGGCCCTCGCGGTCGTACTGGTCGCGGATCGGCTGCTTGAACGCCTCTTCGTCCTCCGTGGACCAGGACTTGCCCTCAAGCTCGAAATTGTCGCGGCGCACCGTCGCCAGCACCGATGCCGCCTGCTCGCCGCCCATCACCGAGATGCGGCTGTTGGGCCAGGTGAACAGGAAACGCGGCCCATAGGCGCGCCCGCACATGCCGTAGTTGCCGGCCCCGAACGAACCGCCGATGATCACCGTGATCTTGGGCACTTGCGCACAGGCCACCGCGGTTACGAGCTTGGCCCCGTCCTTGGCGATGCCGCCGGCCTCGTATTTGCGCCCGACCATGAAGCCGGAGATGTTCTGCAGGAACAGCAGCGGGATGCGGCGCTGGCAGGCGAGTTCGATGAAATGGGCGCCCTTGAGGGCGGAATCCGAAAACAGAATGCCCTGGTTGGCGAGAATGGCCACCGGAACTCCCCAGATATGGGCAAAGCCGGTGACCAGAGTGGTACCGTACAGCATCTTGAACTCGTCGAACTGGGAGCCGTCGACGAGGCGGGCGATCACTTCGCGCACATCATAGGGCTTGGCGAAGGTGGGCGGGATGATGCCGCCGATGTCGCTGGCCGGATAGCGTGGCGCAACCGGTTCGTTGAGCGGAATGTCGACGCGCTTGTCGCGATTGAGTGAACCCACGATCTGGCGCACGATAGCCAGCGCGTGGGTGTCGTCCATGGCGTAGTGGTCGGCCACGCCCGATTCGCGGGCGTGAACGTCGGCCCCGCCCAGGTCCTCCGCACTGACCACCTCGCCGGTCGCCGCCTTGACCAGCGGCGGGCCGCCAAGAAAGATCGTCCCCTGCTGGCGCACGATCACGGTCTCGTCCGACATGGCCGGGACATAGGCCCCCCCGGCGGTGCATGAGCCCATGACGCAGGCGATCTGCGGAATGGCCAACGCCGACAGTGTCGCCTGGTTGAAGAAGATGCGGCCGAAATGGTCGCGATCGGGGAACACCTCGGTGTGGTTGGGCAGGTGGGCGCCGCCTGAATCGACGAGATAGATGCATGGCAGGCGGTTCTCGCGCGCCACCTCTTGGGCGCGCAGATGCTTCTTGACGGTGATCGGATAATAGCTGCCGCCTTTCACCGTGGCGTCGTTGCACACGATCATGCACTCGCGGCCCCTGATGCGGCCGATGCCGGTCAAGATCCCCCCGGCATGGATCGCCTCGCCATACATGCCGTGGGCTGCCATGGGCGACAGCTCCAGAAACGGCGATCCCGGATCGATGAGGCTGGCGATGCGCTGGCGCGGCAGGAGCTTGCCACGGCCCTTGTGGCGTTCGCGCGCCTTCTTCGATCCGCCCTCGGCCGCTTCCGATCGGCGCCGACGCAAATCGGCGACCAGTTCGGCCATGGCCGCGGCATTGGCGCACGCCTCCTCGGAGCTGGCAACAAAGCGGCTTTCGATCGTGGCCATGCCAACGACTAGCACATCGGAGCCCGCCATCGGAAGCGGCTCGGCTCGGCAAGGAAGGACTCGGTTCGGGTCTCAGAAGATGCCGCCGCGGCGCCGGGTGCCCCTTTCGGCCATCTCCCGCCAGATGACCCGGATCAGGATCAACACGACGGTGACGACGATCAGGATCACCG
>CAYWVA010000407.1:0-2692 GCA_964461545.1 uncultured Rhizobiaceae bacterium
AAATCGGCGATCTTTTTTGCCGTCGGCCATATCGCCCAGGTCAAGGGCACCCAGAAGATCGCCAATATTCGCGGCCTCACCGAGACCCATCCCTGGCTCGGCTGGGGCCTCGTCATCGGCGTCGTCGCCATTTCCGGGCTGCCGCCGCTCGGCATCTTCATGAGCGAGTTTCTGCTCGTCACCTCGACGTTCGCCCGCGAGCCGCACCTTGCACTCCTGCTCGTCTTCGGGCTGCTCGTCGCGTTCGGCGCCCTGATGCTGCGGCTCAACACCTTGGCTTTCGGCACGCCGAGAGGCAGCATGGCCCCGGTCAAGGCGTCTTACGTTCCGATGTATGCCCATTTCGCTCTGGTGCTGATCGCCGGCGTCTATCTGCCGGCACCGCTAGTCGCCTGGTTCCAGCACGTCGCGGCACTCCTGGGGTAGGACAGACCATGGCACTGCTTTCTGATGTCACGGCCAACGGCATCCCGATCGCCCACCACCGTCCGTGGCCGCGCACCGTCATTGCTCCGGATCGATGGGAAACCTTGGCCGGCTTACTGGCGCAGGGCCGCCTCTCACTTTTCGGTCTTTGGGGCGACGCCGGCTTTGTGCACATGGCTGTTTTCGATGGAGACGACACGGGCCAAGCCGTTGTCTTCAGCATCGAATGCCCCGCTGGCTCGTATCCCTCGATCGCCAAATTGCACCCCCCCGCTATCCGGCTGGAACGCGCAATCCACGACCTCTTCGGTTTCGAATCCGAAACGCTCCCGGACCGGCGCCGCTGGCTTGACCATGGTCGCTGGGGCCTGCGGCACCCCATGGGCCGGCGGCTTGAGTCGGTGCCGTCAGGAGATCCCTATCCATTTCTGCCAGCGAATGGCGAAAGCCTCCACCAGATCCCGGTCGGACCGGTACATGCCGGGATCATCGAGCCTGGCCATTTCCGCTTCACCGCCGGCGGCGAGACCGTCGTGCGGCTCGAGGAGCGGCTGGGCTATGTCCATCGCGGCGTCGAGGGCCTCATGGCCGGTGCCGAGCTTGAACAGGCAGCTCGCTTGGCCGAGCGCGTGTCGGGCGACAGCACCGTGGCTTTTGCCATTGCTTTCGCGCGGGCGGTCGAAGCCGCACTCGACATCCAGGTTCCGCCGCGTGCTCACTGGCTGCGCGGACTGATGGCCGAACTCGAACGGCTCGCCAACCATCTCAGTGACATCGGCGCCATCTGCAACGATGCCTCCTTCGCGCTGATGCACGCCCATTGTGGCATCCTGCGCGAGCGTATCTTGCGTACTGCACATTCCTGCTACGGCCACCGACTGATGCGCGACTGCGTGCGGCCAGGCGGCCTTGCCGTCGACATGGCGCCCGAGGGGCCGTCCGCCGTGCGAGCCCTGCTTGCCGAGTTGCGCGCGCGCGTTCCGGCACTGGTCGAACTTTATGACGGGACGACCTCACTGCAGGACCGTACCGTCGGGACCGGCCATCTCAAATCCTCGCTGGCGCTGCAGTACGCCGCTGGCGGCTATATTGGGCGTGCCTCGGGCAGAGCGTTCGATACCCGCCGGCACATTGCCTATCCGCCCTATGACAGCCTGCAGTTCGAGGTGCCGGTGCTGGAGGCCGGAGACGTCAACGCGCGCGTGTGGATTCGAATCCGTGAAGTCGAACAGAGCCTTTTGCTGATCGAGCAGATTCTGGATCGGTTGCCGGAAGGTCCGATTCGCTCGGAGATTTCGCCTGTCCCGGAGGCACGGGAGGCCATGGCGATCGTGGAGGGGTTTCGCGGCGACGTCCTAGTGTGGATTCGGATCGCGGCCGATGGTCGGATCGAGCGCTGCCATCTGCGCGATCCGTCGTGGTTCCAGTGGCCGCTGCTGGAAGCGGCCATCGAGGGAAACATCGTGGCCGACTTTCCGCTGTGCAACAAGTCGTTCAACTGTTCCTATGCCGGTCACGATCTCTGAAGGTGCATGATGCGCAAGCTTCTGTTGGAAAGCCTGGTGCGGTTCCCCGTCACCGAAAGTCCGCCTTCGCCCAGCCATGCGGCGGTGGAGGAACTCGCCAGTTCTGTCGATCGGGCAGCCCGCAAGCGGCTGGGCAGAAGCCTTTCGGTTCGCGAAGTGGATGCCGGTTCCTGCAACGGCTGCGAACTCGAGATCAACGCACTCAACAATTCCTTCTACGACATCGAGCGATTCGGAATCCGCTTTGTCGCGTCCCCGCGTCATGCCGATGTGTTGCTGGTCACCGGCCCGGTCACCAGGAACATGCGAGAGGCGCTCGAGCGAACCTATAATGCAACACCTAGCCCGAAGTGGGTCGTAGCGGTCGGCGACTGTGCCGCGAACGGAGGCTGTTTTGCCGGCAGCTACGCTGTCGTCGGGGGCGTGTCAGAGGTCGTCCCCGTCGATATTCACGTCCCCGGCTGCCCGCCGCCGCCGCTCGACATCCTCAAGGCACTACTGGCGCTATTGCAGCCGACGAGCGTGCCCAGAAGGGTTGGTTGAAGGATTCATCAATGCGGCAGGCAGCAGGATACTACCGAACCCTTTTGGCACAAAGGCGCTGGCGCTCGCCGCGGTCGAGGCGCTCGAAGGGCGCACAGCGTGTCCCCTAGAGCATGATGAATTCAGATTGATTTCATCGCTTGTCCCCGCGAAAGCGGGGACCCAGTTCTTGCCAACCGCCCACTGGATTCCCGCTT
>CAYWVA010000408.1:0-2690 GCA_964461545.1 uncultured Rhizobiaceae bacterium
CCAAAGCTTTTTTCACGAACTCCTCGTGGTACTGGAAGACGCCCCCATGCCCGGCATCCTCATAGAGGACGAGCTCGGCGTTCGGAAGGCGGCGCGCCAGGTCGACCGAGTTGCTGCTGGGCACCATCTTGTCGTGCTCGCCATTCGCCACCAGAACCGGGTGATAAATGCCCGACAGATCGGCAGGACGCAGACGCCCCCAGGCGTGTATGGCCTTCAATTGGGCGATGAACGCCGGGATCGAAACCGCCTTGTCGCGGTTCTCGGTGCGCTCGTGCAGTCGTGCCAGGAAGGCGCGCGCCGCGTTGCGGCCATTCCCGCTCTCGGTGAAGAAGAGATAGTGCTCCGGGTGCCTGAAGGTCAGCGCGGCCCTCACCATGTCGCGGATGGTTACCGACGTCACCTTGTCGATGCCCGTTCCCCCGGCCGGCCCGGTCCCCGCGAGGATAATCTTCCGGACCAGTTGCGGTTCTTCCAGCGCGATCACCTGCGAGATGAAACCGCCTAGCGAAAAGCCAAGCAGGTCGACCTGCGCAAGCCCGAGGGCCCGGATGAACGCCACGGCGTCTCGTGCCATGGCCTCCACTGACGCGGGAGTCCTGCCTTCCGATCCACCAATGCCGCGGTTGTCGAAGACGATGACGCGGCGTCTCGTCGCGATGCCGTCGACGACGCGGGGGTCCCACCGGTCGAGCTCCGCAGCCAGATGGTTAAGGAAGACGACCGGCACTCCCGTGTCCGTCCCAAGCTGCCGGTAGACCAATGTCGTGTCGTCGACATCGACGCCATTCGTCTGCGCATTCTTCCACGCGATGCTCGATCCACGATGCGACTGCGGATGCGTATTCATGGTGCCCTCCAGGAAGAGTTGTAGGCGCCTAGTCCGCGACGCGAATTACCACTTTGCCGACGGCCCGCCCGGATTCCACGCAGGCGATGGCCTCGGCCGCGGCTTCCAACGGAAAGGTCCTGTCCAGGACCGGCTGGATGACACCTTGGTCCACAAGCGCTCCAAGTCGCTCCAGCTGCTCGCCACTCGCGCGCATGAACAGGTACTCGAAACGCACGCGCTTTTTCCGCGCCAAGCGATCCACCTTGCGGTTCAGAAACCCGAGGATCCAGACCAGCGGCAGGCTCAGGCCCCAGGCCCGTGCAAACTTGCCATCGGGCCGGCCGCCGATCGTCACCACTACGCCTCCCGGCTTGACCACTCCGAACGATCTGAGCAGCGTGTCGTCCCCCTGCGTGTCGAGGACCACGTCCTGATCTTTGACCACGGCTTCGAAGCGGCTCGTCTGGTAATCGATGGTCAAATCCGCGCCGAGCGCCTTCACCAGCGCGTGGTTCTTCGCGCTGGCCGTGGTCGTGACCTCCGCGCCGAGATGTTTGGCCAGCTGGATTGCGAAGGTGCCAACGCCGCCCGAGCCCGCATGGATCAGGACCTTCTGTCCCGCCCGCAACCCTGCGAGTTCGATCAGCGCCTGCCAGGCGGTAAGCCCCACCAGCGGAAGCGACGCCGCCTGCGTGTAGTCGAGGCGGGCGGGCTTCCTCGCCGCGGCGCTTTCGCGCACCAAGGCATACTCGGCGAAGGCGCCGATGCGGTCGTTGTCGAGGCGCGCATAGACCGCGTCGCCGAGAGTGAACTTGGTGACGCCCGGGCCGATCGCTTCCACGTCGCCGGCGAGATCGGTGCCGAGGATCAGGGGAAACGAAAAGGGGAGCAGCACCTTGACCCCGCCGTCGCGGATCTTGTGGTCGATGGGGTTGACGCCGGCTGCGCGCACGCGCACCAGCAACTCGCCAGGGCCCGGTTCGGGCCGCGGCAGCTCCATCAATTCCATCGGAGCGTTGTAACGACGAATGGCGAGTGCTTTCATACCACCACCTCCAGAACATCATCAGCGATCATCGTCCAGCTCCATATGATGAACATCATATTATGAGGCAAAAAGTCATCCCCGTTACGACCGGTGCGGGGCGCCTTAGGCGCCGGCGGTGTCGAAGTGCTTCACGGACGCTTCGCGCAGGGCCGCGGAAAGCCTGGGGTCGTCGACCGCCCGGGCCAGCACCAGAGCGCCAACCATAGTCGCCACAGTCACGAGCGCGTGTTCGTAGGCACGCGGCTCTCCCTGGTTGGGCGAATGCCGGGCGACGACATCGATCACTTCCTTGATGCGACGCGTCGCGGCTCGCCGCACCTTCGGCGCCTGACGCGGCATCTCCGAGCCGAGAGCGGCCACGGGACAACCGGTCTCGACCCCGGCGACGTGCTCTTTCGAGAGGTAGGCGCGGATCATCGACCGAAGCGCCTCCTGCGGCGGCGCGGCCGCAGCGACGCTCGTCAGTGCGGCCACGCTTTCACCTCCCGCGCGGTCGGCCGCCTCCGCCAGCATTGCCTCACGTGAGGCGAAGTGGGCGTAGAAGCCACCATGGGTCAGTCCGACTGCTTTCATGATGTCGGCCACGCCCGTGCCGTTGTACCCGCTTCGCCGGGTAGCGCGCGCGGCCGCCCCGACGATCCGTTCGTGGGTTACTTCCTTGCGACTTGGGCCGGTCTGCCCGGCGGTGGCAGCGCTCATATGATGAGCATCATATATCACTCGGGCGCAAAGCGCAAGGGCCGACACCGGGGGCTAATGGGGGCCCGAATCCCGACCAAGAGGCCATTGTCGTGCTCGGGTGCCGCAGCG
>CAYWVA010000409.1:0-2680 GCA_964461545.1 uncultured Rhizobiaceae bacterium
CAGCAAAAGCGTGCCGTCGAGATCGGCCGGCGAGCCGATGCGGCGCTGCGGGATGGTCCTGACCATGGCCTCGCCCTTGGGGCTGGCAAAGAACTCCTGGTTGATCTCGGTCACAATGTAGCCCGGCGCCATGGCATTGACCCGGATGTTATGGCGTGCAAACTCCACCGCCAGGGCCGCCGTCAGCTGCACCACGCCGGCCTTGGCGACCGCGTAGGCCGAGAGCGTCCGCGAGACCCGGAACGCCAGCAGCGAAGCGATATTGATGATCGTCCCCGGCTGTCCCGCCGCCACCAGCCGCCGCGCCGCCTCCTGGCTTGCGAACCACACAGCATCGAGATTGATCGACATCACGCTTCGCCAGTCCTCCTTCGACATGTCGAGCGCCCACTGGCCGCCCGACACGCCGGCATTGTTGACCAGCAGGCTCACCGTGCCGAAGGCGCGCTCGGCGGCATCGAAGGCTTGGGCGATCTGGTCGCGCTCGGCGACGTCGAGGGCCACCGTCTCGGCCTTGCCGCCACGCCCGGCGATGCTGGCCTTGAGCGCCTCCAGCCGCTCCACCCGGCGCGCCGCCAGCACCACTTTTGCGCCGTGGGCGGCGAGCACCTCGGCGAACCGCCAGCCGAGCCCCGACGACGCCCCGGTCACCAGCGCGACCTCGCCCGTCAGGTCGAACAGCTCATTCGCCGCGATGACGTCGGACATGTCTCACCGTCCATAGAGGGCCGTCGGCAGCCAGGTGGCAATGCCGGGAAAGGCCGCCAGCACTCCCAGCGCCACAAGCTGAATGCCCACGAAGGGAACGACGCCGCGATAGATTTGGCTGGTGCGGACCTCCGGCGGCGCTACGGCGCGCAGGTAGAACAGCGCGAATCCGAAGGGTGGGGTGAGGAACGAGGTTTGCAGATTGACCGCCATCATCACCCCGATCCACACCGGGTCGAGGCCCATGAGCATGAGCGGCGGCGCCACGATCGGCACCACCACCAAGGTGATCTCGATGAAATCGAGGAAGAAGCCGAGTATGAACATCGCCGCCATGACGACGAGCATGGCGCCGAAGCTGCCGCCCGGCACACCCTCCAGGATGCCCCTTACGGTGTCGTCGCCGCCCAGGCCGCGAAACACCACGGTGAACAGCGCCGCGCCGATGAGGATCATGAACACCATGGCCGTCAGCTGGGCCGTCGAGTAGATGACCTCCTGCAACACCCCGACGCGCAGGCCCCGCCACAGCGCCACCCACAGGCCCCAGACGACGGCCGCTGTCAGCAGTGCTGCAACGCCGATCCATGCCCATTCGAGCGGGCTGACGACGGCGCGCTGCAGGCGCAGGTCGTGGAATGACGTGACGGCGAGCAGGGCCGCCAGACTGACCGCGCCGATCAGCATCGGCAACGGCCGGCCGGGCACGAAGTGGTGCCCGGCGAGCATGATGGCGCCCACCGCGCCGACGGCGGCGGCCTCGGTCGGAGTGGCGATGCCGCCGAGGATGGAGCCGAGCACCGCAACGATGAGCACGAGCGGCGGCACTAGGGCTTCGGCGAGATGTCGCCACAGGCCATGGCCGGTCTCCTCCACTGCGCCCGGCGCTGCGGCGGGCATGGCCGCGGGCTTTAGCGTGGCCACCGCGATGAGGTAGACGAGGTACATGGCGACCAGCATCAGGCCCGGAAACAGGGCGCCGGCGAACAGGTCGCCGACCGAGATTGTCTCGGGCGCGAAGATGCCCTGCTGGAGCTGTGAGGTCTGGTAGGCGGTGGACAGCACGTCGCCGAGCAGGATGAGCACGATCGACGGCGGAATGATCTGGCCCAGCGTGCCAGCGGCGCTGATGGTGCCGCAGGCCACCGCCGGGTGATAGCCGCGCCTGAGCATGGTGGGCAGCGCCAGCAGACCCATGGTCACCACGGTGGCGCCGACGATGCCGGTGGAGGCGGCCAGCAGGGCGCCCACGAAGCACACCGAATAGCCGAGCCCACCGCGCAAGCGCCCGAACAGCATCGACATGGAATCAAGCAGTTGCTCGGCGACCTTCGAGCGCTCCAGCATCACGCCCATGAGAATGAACAGCGGCACGGCGATCAGCACCTGGTTGGTCATGATCCCGAAGATGCGCTGCGGAAAGGCGCCGAGGATGCCCAGGTTGAACACCCCGAAGGCGTGGCCGATGAGCGCAAAGACCAGGCTCACCCCGGCCAGCGTGAAGGCGACGGGAAAGCCGAGCAGGATCGCCCCGCACAGGCTGGCGAACATCAGAACGTCGAGGATTTCGTTGATGGCCATGCCGTCAGCCGGCCTGCTGCTGGTCATCGCCGTGCGGCGCGCCGGAGCCGAACACCGTCATGGCCGACCTCAGGGCCATGGCCAGGCCCTGCAGCGCCAAGGTGATCGTGAACAGCAGGATGAAGGTCTTGAGCAGGAAAATGGCCGGGATGCCGCTGGTCTCGCGCGAGCCTTCGAGCACCGACCACGAGCGGGCCACATAGGGATAGCCGACCCACCACAGCAGCACGCACATGGGCCACAGAAAAAACAGCACGCCGAACAGGTTGATCGCCGCCTGGCGGCGCGGGCTTGCCGCGTTGTAGAAGATGTCGACGCGAACGTGGCGGTCTTCGGCAAGCGTCCAGGCCGCCGCCATCATGAACAGGATGGCGTGGGCATAGATGATCGC
>CAYWVA010000410.1:0-2675 GCA_964461545.1 uncultured Rhizobiaceae bacterium
CCATGTTCGTTGCCACGGCGCGGCAGTGGCGTTAACTTCGCGGCGACGCCAAGGTGCCTGGAGAATATCGGCTCACAGCGTCGTTCTTTGCGCAGGCATCTGGTCAGCGAGGCGAAAATGACTGCAGTCGGATCAGGGTCTGCGTTTCCCGCCATCGCGCTCGGGACGATGCTGGTCCTGTTTGGCACCTGTGGCACTGCGGCATCACAGACCGTCAGAAGCTGCAGCGTCAATGCCATACAGGGTGCCCCGGTGCGAATTCAGGTTGCCGACCAGTGGTCGGCCCTCGAGATGGGTCCGTTGCCAATCGGCGCACAGCGAATTGCGACCGGACCGGGCGCCCGTGCTGAGATCGTCTGCGACGCGGGTCTCACCATGACCATCGGTGTGGGGACCGAGGTGTCGCTCGATGCGCTGTTGGTGGCCCGTGGGTCGTCGGAGCCGGTGCTGCTCAGGCTGTTGCGCGGGATCATCGGAGTTGACGCGCCGACGCCCGACTGGGGCGGCTTCGAGTTGCGGACCCCGCTTGCCATCGCTTCGGCGCGTTCGACCTCATGGCTGGTCGAGTATACCGAGGTGACCGGATCGGCGGTCTTCGTGCGCTCTGGAAGTGTCGAGGTGATATCGACGCTGCGGCGGCCGCTCGCGGTGCTGGAGGAAGGTCAGGGGGTAACGATCGTGCCCACCTTGGCAAGATCGCTCAGCCCTGACCCGGCCTCGATTGTTGTGGTCGAGTGGGGGCCGGCGCGGCGCGACGGTGCGGCAGCGTCGCTAGGCTTTGGCTGGCAGTGACCCGTCGTGTCGGCGGACATTGGATCTGGCTGACCGTTCTGATCTCGACGCTGGCGCTGATCGGGTTGCGTTACATCGCGCCGGACCCGCCACTGTCAGGATTTGAGGACACTCTGATTGATCTGCGTTTCCTCGCCAGAGGGCCGCAGCAGCCCCCCGAGGGCGTCCTTATTGTCACCATTGATGATGCCGATGTGGCGGAGATCGGGATGATGGCACCTATGCGCCATGCGTTGGCAACGGCCGTTCCCAGGCTCCAGGCTGCAGGTGCCGTGTCGATCGTGATCGACCTGCTGCTGGCCGATCCGACACCGGCGGACGCACAGCTGGCCGAGGCATTGGCGCAGAGTTCCGGCACGGTGCTCGCGGTTGCCGCGACACCGGGATCCACGGGTTCGCGGTCGCCGCTGATCGAGGTCGCGCTTCGCGACAATGCCTTCCCGGTCGTCATGGGTTATCGCGGTGAGCGGGAAAATGCGACGGCTCCGCAGTGGCCAAGGCTTCTGGTGCCCACCGGCGAACTGGCCGGGGCAGCCGCCCTCGGTCACGTCAATATTACCCTTTCGCCCGACCGGATCGCACGGCGCGCACCGCTGGCCATAGCGACCGGCGACGGCGAGTTCCTGCCGGCAATCGCCGTGGTCGCGGCACATCGTGCACTCGCAGGCGTGCCTGGCGATCTGGTGCTGCGACCGGGCAGCAGCGTCGGTATCGGATCCCGCATTATTGCGACGGATGCGGCCGGGCAGGTATTGCTGAACCATTATGGCGGACCCGGAACGCTTCCGACGGTAAGCCTCGGCGCGCTGTTGGCGGGCCAAGTGGCGCCAGACTTGATCAATGGCCGCACCGTGTTCATCGGCGCCGGCGCTGAAAGCCTCCGGGATATGTTCGCCACGCCCTATGCGCCGGATGTGATGGGGGTGGAGGTTCTGGCCACGCTGGCCGCCAATCTGATCGACGACAGGCTGATCAGGACAGGCGGCGCGCTATGGTTGTTGACCTTAGCGCTGGCATTGGCAGCGGTGGTGCTGGCGGGGCTCGCCGTAGCGGTGCCAAGCTCTCCCGTGCTGGGCGCTTTCGCGACCCTTGCTGTGTGGGCCATGGCGGCAGGGGCGCTGCAGATGGCATTCAACGGCGGCCTCGCGCTCGACGCGACGTCGGTGTTTGGCGCGATGGGAATTGCCTCGCTGACCCATTGGCTCGGGCGGCTGCGCAGCGATCAGATCGGTGCACAGCGTCTGGAGGCTGAACGTGGCATGCTGTCGCGATTTCTCTCACCCCTCGCCAACCGCACGCTGCCAAAACAGGGGGGCACTTCAGTCTGGCGCACCGAAGACGCAACCATCGGTTTCGTCGACCTCGAAGGCTCGGTCGGCCTCGCCGAGGGGCAGGCGCCCGGCGAAACCGCCGCTCTTCTGGCTCAGGTACAAAGCCTCATCGCCGACGCCGCCGCACGCCATGGGGGGGCGGTGGTGGAAAGGTTCGGCGACGGAGCACTCGTCGCCTTCGGGTTTGGCGGTGGCAGTGCAGCGGACGCCATCGCCTTTGCCAGAGACCTCGCCGCCGCCCCGATCGCCGGGCGGCGGTTGCGCATCAGTCTGCATTGCGGCCCGGTGGCACTGGCCGATATCGGTGGCGATGGCTGGGGCCACGTCACGGTTGCGGGAGACACGGTGAATATTGCGGCACGACTGCAGGACACCGCGAAGCGCGCGAAGGCGACCGTTGTTGTCGGCCGGGCGGTGCTCGATGCTGCCGGTATCGACGTTTCCGGGCGGCCGGAGGCGTTTCGTCCGCTTGCGGCTGAAACGGTGCGAGGCCGTCGTGAGCCGGTCGAGGTCTGGGCCATGGTTGGGTAATCTTATTTGTTCGTCGGGCTC
>CAYWVA010000411.1:0-2664 GCA_964461545.1 uncultured Rhizobiaceae bacterium
TTTCGATATCATCGGGCATAACATTTTCGTTTGTCAAATGCGAGCGCAGTGCCAATCTGATGAGCCTCAAGGCCGCGGCAGCCCCTTACATCGGAGTAGGGCTAATGAACTCAAACATCTCCGCAGGCAAGATCGTTGGTGACACGCTCTACCTCGACCCCGACAGCGTGATCGACGACCCCGTCCTGCGCCGCATGGCCGACTGCGTGCGCCAGCTCAGGCCCGCCATCGACCGGGCCATCGTCCGGCATGGCCACGGCGCGACGCTCGCCGCGCTTATCGCAATCGCCGCCAACGAGGCGATCGATGTCGGCAGCGGCAGGCTGACCGCCGAGGCCTTCCGTCACAACGCCGAGATGCTGGAGGTCCACGAGGTCGTCCGCACCGTCGCTGGGCACGCATGACGAAACCCGCCCTGCCGAGGGAGAGTCCAGGTGCCATGTCACCTCTACGAGAGCCCTGAAGATCATGAGCTCATTCCCAGTAGCGCAACGCGAGCGCCCCTTCGCGCCCTGTTCTGCCCTACAGCAGCCGGGACGTGGTTGGGCGCCAGTACGAGCCACCACAGCTCCACAGAAGCTTTCGATGGTTCGGGCCGAATGGTCGAGGAGCGAGGAACCGATGCCGCGCCAACGCGGCCGCTTCCTGGCATTGGTGCGATTCTCTGACGACCGACTACTGGAACCCGCCGACGAGCGAGAGCCAGCACGCGCGACAGCGCATGCTCGCAGTGATCGTCGCGTTCATTCTCGCGGCCATTCTGGCGCAGGCGGGGTGGTGATCAGCCGCCATCCACAAGCAAGGAGGAGGTTCCATGAGTGAGAGCATGTACCCGACGGCAACCAAGCAGCTGGCCCAGAGGCGGAGCGAGCTGGCGCCGGAGATCGAGGCCGCATTCCGGCAGTTCGGCCAGGCCGTCTTCCGGGACGGCGCGCTGCCCGGCAAGACCAAGCAGCTGATCGCGGTGGCGGTCGCGCATGTCACGCAGTGCCCCTACTGCATCAAGGGCCACACCAAGGCGGCGCTCCGACACGGTGCCACGCCTGAGGAATTGATGGAGGCGATCTGGGTCGCCGCGGAGATGCGCGCGGGCGGGGCTTACGCCCATTCGGCCCTCGCGATCGAACAAATGGAGAAAGCACCGACGGCAAACAGCGCGTGAGCGGATCTCACGATTGCGAGCCGGCGCAAGGAGCCCTCTACCGTGCCCCTTTGGCTGGCTCGCCTCCCCTGACCACGCCCACACGCGCCGTGAAGCTCTCGTGCGTCGAATCAAGTTTGACTTGACGCCGTACGAGGCGGTCGCGGGGGCGCAGCCCACCATGTCGCGGAGGAAGACTCCATGAACCCGCTCAGAGCATTGCAAGACTTTGGGCAATCGATCTGGCTCGACGATTTTCGCCGCAGTCTCGTAACAAGCGGCGAGCTACAGGCGCTGATTGCCGAGGACGCACTCAGCGGCATCACCTCAAATCCCTCGACCTTCGAGAAGGCGATCGGCGGCAGCACCGATTACGACGACGCCCTCAAGGCGATGGCGCAGGAGCGCGATCTCGACACGGACGCGCTCTACGAGCGGCTCGCCGTCGAGGACATCACGATGGCGGCCGACATGCTGCGCCCAGTCTACGACGCGACCAGGCGCCGCGACGGCTTCATCAGCATCGAAGTCTCGCCTTATCTCGCGATGGACACCGCGGCGACGATTGCAGAGGCGCGGCGGTTGTGGCACGCGATCGGGCGCGACAATCTGATGGTCAAGGCGCCGGCCACCGCGGCCGGCCATCCGGCAGCTCACCGGTGAGGGGATCAACGTCAACATCACCCTGCTGTTCTCGCAGACCGTCTACGAGGCCGTCGCCGAGGCCTATCTCGCCGGCTTCGAAACGCTCGTCGCCAGAGGCGGCGACGCCCGGTGGATGGCGAGCGTCGCGAGCTTCTTCGTGAGCCGCGTCGACACCGCCGTCGACACCCTCCTCGAGGAACGGCTGCGGCAGACGAACCGGCCAGCCGAGCGCGCCG
Source organism: uncultured Rhizobiaceae bacterium (assembly GCA_964461545.1). GTDB lineage: Bacteria > Pseudomonadota > Alphaproteobacteria > Rhizobiales > Aestuariivirgaceae > CAYWVA01. Next base: position 2,023 of record CAYWVA010000411.1, read on the forward strand.
CGCTGCAAGACCTTTCGGCAAGGCCGCGATCGCCAACGCCAAGCTCGCCTATCCGCGGTACAAGGATATCTTCCGCGGCGAGCGCTGTGACCGGCTGCACCAGGCGGGCGCGCGGACGCAGCGCCTCTTATGGGCGAGCACGGGCACGAAGAACGCGAGATACAGCGACGTCCGCTATGTCGATGGAGCTGGTCGGGCCGGACACCGTCAACACCATCCCGCCGGCGACCGTAGACGCATTCCGCCACCACGGCCGGCCACGCGCCAGCCTCGAGGAAGGTGTGGCGGAGGCGCGGCAGGTGATGGCGGCGCTCGACCGGCCCGGCGTGTCCCTGGACGACATCACCGACAAGCGGCGGATGGCGTGCGACTCTTCTGCGATGCGGAGGACAAGCTGCTCGGTGCCATCACGTGCAAGCGCGCCACGGCGCTGGCCGGCGGCCTCGACCGCGAGAAGCGCAGCGCTCGCTCCGTCGCTCGAAACTGGCGTCAAAACGCTGGATGAATCATCGCAAGGGGCATGGCCCGCCCGCGCTGGCGGCGTGACGCCGGCCCGTGATCGGTCGTGCCGCAGACGAAGGCGCCAGCGCTAGTTAGTTAGCCGCCGCAACCGCAATCACGGTCGACTGCGAAGTTGCCGCC
>CAYWVA010000412.1:0-2652 GCA_964461545.1 uncultured Rhizobiaceae bacterium
GTCGAGTGGCGGATGTTCATGGGCACCTACAAGGGCGCCACCGATTTCATCACCAAGCATGTCTGGCCGTGGCCGGCCTACCATGCCACCAGACTCCTCGCATCGCTCGGCGTGACACCCAATCCGGTCACCCTGGTCGCGGCCGTGTTGACGGTGGCCGCCTTCTGGCTGTTCCTCAACGGGGCTTTCGCCGCCGGGCTCGTTGCCGCCTGGCTGATGACCTTTCTCGACACCGTCGACGGCAAGCTCGCCCGCACCACCCTGACCTCGAGCAAGTGGGGGGACGTGCTCGACCACGGCATCGATCTCATTCACCCGCCGTTCTGGTATTGGGCATGGGCCGTCGGGCTGGCGGCGGCGGGGCAGGGCCTGCCGGAAAACCTGTTCTGGCCGGTGGTGGGCGTGATCGTCATCGGATATGTGCTGCAGAGGCTGGTGGAGGGCATAGCCATCAAGTGGCTGGGGCTGGAAATCCATATCTGGCGGCCGATCGATACCTGGTTCCGCCAGATCACCGCCAGGCGCAATCCCAATCTCGCCCTGCTGACGCTGGCCACGCTGCTCGGCAGGCCCGACTGGGGGCTCCTCGCCGTTGCAGCCTGGACGGCGATCTGCTTTGTTCTGCACGTGATCCAACTGGCGCAAGCGTTTGCATCTAAACGTCAGAATGGTCCTCTCATCTCTTGGATGGAGATGTCAGCGGCGTCCAAATGACCTCCGGTTTGATCGTCAACCCGCATTCGGGCCGCCGCAACGGCCGCGGCCTGGCGCTGACGCAACGCCTCGCCGGAGCGCCGGAGGTCAACATTGCGATCATGGAGCGGTTCGACGAACTTCCCGCCATCCTGCGCGGGTTTGCCAAGCAAGGCGTCGACAGGCTGTTCATCAGTTCGGGCGACGGCACCGTTCAGGCGATCCAGACCGAGCTGGCCGAACGCAGTCCTTTTGCCGCGCTGCCGCAACTTGGTCTTCTACCGCACGGTACCACCAACATGACGGCCGCCGATGTCGGGCTACACACCAGGAGTTTGGCACGCCAGGAGGCGGTGATCGGCGGTGGCCGCGCTGGCGACCGCGCGACCAAGCTGAAAATTCGTGCCACCGTCAGGGTCGCCAATGCTGCCGACGGCAGGGTGCGCCACGGCATGTTCCTGGCAACCGGCGCCATCTGGCGCGGCACACGCTTCTGTCAGGACAAGGTCCATGCCACCGGCCTCAAGGGCGACTGGGCAGCCGGGATCACGCTCGCAGCCGGGCTTGCGAGAGCCCTGTTCGGCCGGGCCCGGGTGGACGAGGAGCGGCTTGACCGGCCCTATCAGATGCACATCGAAGCTGACGGCAAGGTGGTCGCAGACTCGCTTCAGGTGGTGTTCTTCGCCACCACGCTTGATCGCTTCATACTGCGCATGCGCCCGTTCTGGGGCAACGGCGCAGAGCCGCTGCGGGCCACCGCCATCGGCCATCCGCCACCGAGCCTCTGGTGGACCCCCCGGATCCTGTACGGCAGTCAGGCGCGTGATCTGCCGGCGCAGTGCCTGAGCTTCACGGGCCGCAGCATGGCGGTGACGGTGCGCTGCCCCTTCGTCATCGACGGGGAAGCTTTTGACCCGCCGGACAACGCACCATTGCGCATCGAAACCGGCCCTGAATTCACGTATCTTTGCAGCTCATGACGCCATCGCCCGAAACTCTGGAGACTATTATCGCTCGCACCACCGCCGAGCCTGTGCCGAGCGAGGTTCAGGCGCTGGCCGCGGCGGTCGAGGCCCGACACGCACCGGGAGTGGCCGCTGTCATCTCCTATGGCTCGGCACTGCGCGGGGTCGCGGCCGGCGACACGCTGATCGATCTCTACGTGCTGACCGACAGCGCTGCAGCGGTGAACTCAAAGCCGCTGGCCAGGCTCGGATGCCGGGTGCTGCCGCCCAACGTTCATTATGCCGAGATCCCATCCGGCACCGGCACACTGCGGGCCAAATATGCCATCCTGCCGCTCGACCTTTTCACACGAAAGATGGCTGTGGGCGTATCCAATCCGTACTTCTGGGCGCGGTTTGCGCAGCCGTGCCGCATCGTTGCGGCCCGCGACGAAGGCATTCGGCGCGTGCTTGTTGCGGCGCTGGCCGAGGCGGTGCGCACCATGATCGCAGCGAGCCTGCCGCTCGGCCGACCCGGCGATGATGCGCTCAAGCTGTGGCAGCGGGGCTTTCAGGAAACCTATCGCACCGAGCTTCGTCCCGAATCGGGTGATCGCGCCCGCGACATCGTGTCGGCCAACGCTGCCTATTATCGCGCCGTCACGCAGGCCGTGTTAGGCCCCGATTGGCTGGCGACCGGTGCGACCGCGGCCAGCCTCGCCGGCCTGCGGCGGCGACGGCTGGCGGGCAAGACGCTGTCAGTGCTGAGGCTGGTCAAAGCCGCTTTCACGTTCGAGGGCGGTGCCGACTACCTGGCCTGGAAGATCGGCCGCCACTCGGGGGCTGCCATCGAATTGAAGCCTTGGCAGCGGCGCCACCCGGTGCTGGGAGCGCTGTGGCTGCTGCCGGGTCTGTTGCGCCGCGGCGCGGTGCGCTGATTTATCATGAGGCGGCACGCTTGGCATTTTCCCTCCCCCAGAAAGGGGGAGGGCAGGGAGGGGGTTGATCGGCCACT
>CAYWVA010000413.1:0-2646 GCA_964461545.1 uncultured Rhizobiaceae bacterium
CTGCCCGACGGCGAAGTCCTCGAGATATCGCTCTCTCATCTCATGAGCTCCCGCATGACAGTTTGGGCGATCCAGACGGCCGTCGCCCATGCGACGCCGCTTTCCTTCGGTGCTGTCTGACGTGCCACCGCGCCGACGCCGCCCGCTTGCGCGCGCGGTCGCGTGCACAGCGTGGCTCACACCTGTCGGCTCGGCTCGCCTGACAGGGTGCGGGCGGCGGTAAGGATCTCATCGGACAGCTCCGCGTCGTCGACGGCGCGGGCAAGGATGAGGGCGCCCACCAGAGTCGACAGGCAGGCGAGCGCCTTCTGCCGCCGTGGTGCCCTGGACCTGCCAGGGATGATCCGAACCAGGGTATCGATCGAGGACCGCAGCCCCTCGGTGAAGCAGCGGCGCAGCGTCGGATTCTCCTGCCGAGCAACATCAGCGGCCAGCGCCGCATAGATGCAGCCTTCGCCTGTGCCGTCGCGATGCCTGCCGGACAGGTAGCTGTCCAAGAGGGCGTCCAGCGGCGCTTCGGCAGCGTTCGCCGCCACGGCGTTCCAACGCTCGCTGGTCCGGGCAAGCACGCGCGCGCAAGCCTGAACCTCCAGATCTTCCTTGGATTCGAAGTGGCCGTAGAAGCCGCCATGGGTGAGGCCGGCGGCCTTCATCAGGTTCGCGACGCCGATGCCGTCGAAGCCCCGCTCGCGAAACAGCCGGCCGGCGGCGTCGATGATGCGGTCCCGGTTCTCGGCGGCCTGTTCCCTGCTCACTCTCATCGCTCTCTTCCTGGTCCGAAAAAACGCTTGACTCTTTATATGATGCTCGACATCTATCGTCAAGAATGATGATGTCCGTCATGTAAAGCAGGCCCCGGTCCGAGGTGGCCGCCATCCAGGAGGTTCGCTGTGCCTAAGCTGATCGCCGCCACTGCGCTGGGAACGGTCCTGGCGTGCTCCTCTCCCGCTTTTGCCCAGGGCGTGGGTTTCTGTGACCCGCAGCACTCACTCGAGACGTGGGTCGAAAGCGCGCCCAGCGAGATCAAGATCCACAAGCTCTCCAGGGCGGGGACGGAGGCGATGATGGAGGTCATCAATGAGCCGACACCACCGCTCTCTGCGAATACAGTCGGCGCTGTTCTGATCCTCCACGAGGGCTCTCCAGTTGGCGTCGTGGCCTTCTATGACGACCGTGGGTGCATCGTAGACACGCTCCATGCGAACGCGACTGACATTCTGCTGTGGATCGAGGATGCCTCGGGGCAAGCCAGCTGACCGGCCGCCGATGCTGCTCGTCCGCCATCCCGCTTCGCGATCGCCGTCCCGTCATTCGGCACCGCGGCCGCGAATGACCTGGCCATGCCGACGGCTCCGAAGAATGATGATGATCGTCATGTAACGAGGCGTGGCCCCAGCCGGGCCAGCCGACATCCAGGAGGCTCGCTGTGCGCTACAAGGTCTTCGGCCGGCACACCGGCCTGCGCGTATCCGAGCTCGTGCTGGGAACCGGGGTGTTCGGCACGAGATGGGGGCACGGCGCCGACCCCGACGAGGCGCGCCGCATCCTCGATGCCTATGCCGAGGCTGGCGGCAACTTCATCGACACGGCTGACAGCTATCAGTTCGGCGAGTCCGAGGAGCTGCTCGGGCAATTCCTGCAAGACCGGCGCGACGCCTTTGTTCTCGCCACCAAGTTCACCCAAAGCGCGACGCCAGAGGGCGGCATCCTGGTCACCGGCAACAGCCGCAAGGCCATGGTCGCCTCCCTCGAGGCCAGCCTGAGGCGGCTGAGGACCGACCGCATCGACCTCTATTGGGTGCACTACGCCGACGGCGTGACGCCGGTCGAGGAGATCGTGCGCGGCTTCGACGACCTGGTGCGGGCCGGCAAGATCCTCTACGCGGGGCTCTCCGACTTCCCGGCCTGGCGCGTGGCGCGGGCGGCGACCATCGCGGAGCTGCGCGGCTTTGCGCCAATCGCCGGGCTGCAGGTCGAGCACAGCCTCGTTCAGCGCACGACGGAGCAGGATCTGCTGCCGATGGGCCAAGCGCTCGGCCTCGGGATCGTCGCTTGGTCGCCACTGGGAGGCGGCATGCTCACCGGCAAGTACCGCCGCGGCGAGGCCGGCCGCGCCGAGGGCCTTGGCGGCCGCGTGTTGCAGCCCGAGAACAGCCCGCAGCGCACGGCGATCCTCGATACGGTGATCGCGGTCGCCGAAGAGACCGCCGCGACACCGAGCCAGGTCGCGATCGCCTGGGTGGCTTCGAAGGGCCCGCTTCCGATCATCGGCCCGCGCACCCTCGAGCAGCTCGGCGACAATCTCGGCGCAACGCGGCTGCAGCTCACCCCCGAGCAACTCGCGCGCCTCGACGAGGCGAGCGCGATCCCGCCGGTGTTTCCCTACACGGTGGTCGACCATCGTGAATACCGGCACCGCGCGACCGGCGGCAAGCTGGATCAGCTTGACCTTCCGACTGTCCCGGTCGCCTAAGGGCTTACCGATGATCTCGTCATCCCTGGCCGCTGCGCTCGGCCGGCGCGACATCCACTACGGCTGGGTCGTCGCCGCCGTCACCTTCCTTACCATGCTGGTGACGGCCGGCGCTGTGGGGGCGCCCGGCGTGTTCATCGTGCCCCTCCAGGAGGAGTTCGGTTGGCAGACCG
>CAYWVA010000414.1:0-2640 GCA_964461545.1 uncultured Rhizobiaceae bacterium
GGCTCCAAGGCCCGCCAGCGCGGCCTCGAATTCTTCCGGCGGATGGGTATCGGCGACCGTCGCGAGGTGGTCGGCGGCCGCCTGGTTGAGCTTTGCCGGGTGCACGAAGATATCGGCCGGGCCTTCACGACGGACAATGGCATAGGCCTGAACCACAGGGGTGTGGGGGATATCCCGGCCGCGGATATTGAACAGCCAGGCGATGGAATCGCTCAACGTCAGGATGGCGGCGTCGGCGCCGGCCTTGGCGAGCGCCTCGCGGACTTCACCCAGCTTTTCGTCACAAGTCCGGCCGGCAAGCGCGCTCGGATAGACCTCGACGGGGGCCATCGGCGGCGGCGGCCGGTCGGTCCACACGTGGTCGATCGGGTTTTCGTCCATGGCCTTGAACACCGCGCCGGCCTTGCAGCACGCTTTGTCGAAGCGTGAGGCCTGCTCGGCCGTGACGAGCCATGGGTCGTAGCCGATGACTTCACCGCCTGTAAGCGTTTCCTCAAGCCACTGGGCCGGCGGATGGTCGACCAGGTGGCGCACTTCAAACAGCCGAGAATCGACCTGTTCGGCCAGCTGAATGGTGTAGCGGCCATCGGCGAAGACGGCGGCCCGTTGCTTGAGCACGATGGCGAGGCCGGCCGAGCCGGTAAAGCCGGTGAGCCAGCGAAGGCGCTCCGCGCCTGGCGCCACGTACTCGCCCTGGAACTCGTCGGCGCGCGGCACGAGCCATCCGTCGAGACCGAGCCCGGCAAGGACGTGGCGCAACCGGTCAAGACGCTGGCCGCTGATGTGACCGTCGCTGGCGTCGTCGAATCTCTGAAACATGGTCATCTGATAAGCCCTCGCCAGCCCGGCCGCAACGGTCAGCCCCAAGCGGCGGTGATCGAGCATCCGATAGTGCGGCGCAAAACAACCCCCCGGATTCCGCAGCCTGTCGGCGCTTATGCAACTGCGCGGATGGATGCGAAGCGGCGTCAAGCTCGAAGCGAGACAGAGTCCGGTTGCATCACGGCCTGCGGGCCTAGTCCGAACGCAGGAATTAAGCATAAACGACCGCAGTTCATGTCAAAATAACGGCTGACTGGCGGCTGATTTTTGCCTCGAGTGGCTGTCGGCCAGAGGTATGCAAGTACTGCATTGCAGGCCTGCTGGCTGGCCTCTGGTGCGGCCTTGCCGGGCGTACATATAAGGTTCAGTACCTGTTGCACCGCAACAAAATCCACGTCGGCCAGAGAAAGGAACGGGCCATGACCACGATGAGCTTTGATAGAGAAGGCAATGCCGGCAGGACGATGAGCGGTCTGCCAAACTATCTGTCGCGGATCGCAGGTGGCATCCGCGGCTATCTGACCAGGGCAGAAGCCGAGCGTCAGCTTGAATCGCTCGACGAGCGGCTCCTGAACGACATCGGACTCAAGCGCAGCGAGATCCGCCAGATGGTGTGGGGCGGCGGCCGGTGATCGGCATGGCAGCGCTGCGACGATGAGGGCCCGGCAGGAAGCCACCAGCCGGGCCTTTTTGTTGGCGCGAAGATGGTCGAGTGAATACGAGAATAGACCAGCCCGCAAGCCGCAGCCGCCGAGCGAGGCGCAATCCGCGGTTGCGATAGGCGGCCGCAACATGGCGCTCCTGATCAACCATCAGACCGGACAGGATCAGCGCCCCGCCGGGCTCCAGCCGGGGAGCGAGCTCTGGCGCCAGGCTAATGAGCGGGCCGGCCAGGATATTGGCGAAGATCAGATCGAAGCGCCGCGTCGCCGCGCCTATGCCGCCCATCGCCGGCATCGCCAGGGCGGCCCGCACGAAGGTTGAAGCGCCATTGAGGCGCGCGTTTTGGCGCGTGACCCGCACCGCTTCGGCGTCGGTGTCGAGCGCCAGAGTGGGAGCCCGAGCGGCCTTGGCGGCGGCAATAGCGAGGATCCCGGTACCGCAACCGAGGTCGAGGATGCTGCGCGGCGGCCAGCGTTTGAGCAGGTAGTCGGCAGCCAGCAGGCAGCCGCGCGTGGTGGCATGGTGGCCGGTACCGAAAGCGGTTCCGGCGGTGATCTCCACGACGATGCCGCCGGGCGGCAAGCAGTCTCGATGGTGGCTGCCGTGGACAACGAAGCGGCCGGCAAAGACCGGCGCCAAGCCCTCAAGCGAGCGCGCCACCCAGTCGGTCTCAGGCAACGGTTCGATGGTCAACTCGGCCGGGTCCAAACCCAGCCTGGCCAGCGAAGCTGGCGAGGGGACCTTGCCGTAATAGGCCTCGACCTGCCAGAGATCTCCGCATTCGTCGGTTTCCACCAGGCTCACCGCCCCTGCCTCTGGCTCACCCGCCTCGCTCAACATGTACTCGATGGCCTCGGCCTCAGCCCGGGCAAGCGGCGGCGAGCGCAGGATAAAGACGGCTGCCACCGCGCTAGCGCCGATCACTTCTGGCAAAATAGGCTTCGATGCGCGCCTGCGTAGTTTCGAAGGTCATCGACAGGCCCCAGTAGATCATCGCCGCGCTGATGAGCATTTCCATGTATTTGAACTCGGCCCGGCCATGAGTGCGGGCCATGTACATGAGCTCCCAGGCGCCAAGGATCGACACCAGGGAAGAGTCTTTGAGCATGGCGATGAACTGGTTGCCGAGCGGCGGAATGATAAGGCGCATGGCCT
>CAYWVA010000415.1:0-2634 GCA_964461545.1 uncultured Rhizobiaceae bacterium
CGGGCGATCTGCCCGCCCTTGCCGGGCTTCATCTCGACATTGTGGACGATGGTGCCAATGGGCATCGCCGACAGCGGCATGGCGTTACCGGGCTTGACGTCCACCTGGGCACCGGCCACCACCGCGTCGCCCACCTTAAGCCGCTGCGGCGCCAGGATATAGGCAAGCTCGCCATCCTCGTAGCGCACCAGGGCAATGAAGGCGGTGCGGTTGGGATCGTACTCGAGCCGTTCCACCTCAGCCGCCATATCGTGCTTCAGGCGCTTGAAGTCAACGTAGCGGTAGCTGCGCTTGTGGCCGCCGCCGCGCTGATACACGGTGGTGCGGCCTTGATTGTTGCGCCCGCCGGACTTGCTCAGGCCTTCGGTCAGAGCCTTGACCGGCTTGCCGCGCCACAGGCCGGAACGGTCGACGATGACCAGCTGGCGCTGGCCCGGCGTGTTAGGTTTGAAGGTTTTCAGTGCCATCGGAACGCTTCCTGCCTCACAGGCCCGTCGTTACGTCGATCGACTGGCCCTCGACCAGTGTCACGACCGCTTTTTTGACATCGCTCTGGCGCCCCACCCTGCCGCGAAATCGCTTGACCTTGCCTTTGCGGATCAGCGTGTTGACTGACTTGACCTTGACGCCGAACAGCGCTTCGACCGCCGCCTTGATCTCCGGCTTGGTGGCGCCGGTGGCGACGTTGAACATCACCTGATTGTACTCGCCGGCCTGGGTCGACTTTTCAGTGATCACAGGCGAGCGGATGATGTCGTAGTGCTTCTCGGCCGTCATCTGAACCGCGCCTCCAGTGCCTCGATTGCCGCCTTGGTGAGGACGAGCTTGTCGCGCCTCAAGATGTCGTAGACGTTGATGCCTTGGACCGGGAGCACGTCGATCATCCCGAGATTGCGCGCCGCAAGAGCGAAGTTGCTGTCAAGCGTTGCGCCATCGACGATGAGCGCGTTGCTCAAGCCCAGCTTAGCGAAGGCGGCTGCGAGCTCCTTAGTCTTGAGCGAGGCGGCTTCGGCACTGTCCAGAACGATGAGATCGGCCGCCTTGAGCTTGGACGACAGGGCATGCCTGAGCGCCAGGGCGCGCACCTTCTTGGGCAGATCGCTGGCGTGGCTGCGCGGCTTCGGCCCGAACGCCTTGGCGCCGCCGATAAAGATGTTGGCGCGGCGGCTGCCGTGGCGGGCGCGACCGCCACCCTTCTGCCGGCCGAACTTGGCGCCGGTGCGCGAAATCTCGCCGCGCGCCTTGGTCTTGTGCGTCCCGGCCTGGCGCTTGGCAAGCTGCCAGATCACCATGCGGTGCAGGATGTCGGCACGCGGCTCGAGCCCGAAGATGTGCTCGAGCAGCTCCACGGTCCCGGCCTTCTTGGCGTCGAGAGTTGTCACTTGGGCTTTCATCTCGCTCGCCTTCACTGGTTGGCCGCTTCAGGCCCGGAGGCCTCGGCCGCAGCCGAAGGTCCCTCAGGCAGGCGGAACGAACCCGGGAACGGCACCCCTTCGGGCAGCTTGCGCTTGATGGCATCGCGCAACAGCACCCAGCCGCCCTTGGCGCCCGGCACCGCGCCGCGCACCAAAATCAGGCCGCGCGCGGTGTCGGTCTGGACCACTACGAGGTTCTGCGTCGTCACCCGCTCCTGACCCATGTGGCCGGCCATCTTCTTGCCCTTGAACACCTTGCCCGGATCCTGGTGCTGGCCGGTTGAGCCGAGGCTGCGATGGCTCAGCGAGGCGCCGTGCGAGGCACGGTTGCCGGCGAAGTTCCAGCGCTTCATGCCGCCGGCAAAGCCCTTGCCGATCGATATGCCGGAGACGTCGACAAACTGGCCGGGCACGAAATGATCGACCGTGATCTCCGCGCCGATGGCGATCAGGTTCTCCGGGCTCACAGGGAACTCGGCAAGCTTGCGCTTGGGCTCCACCCGGGCCGCCGCGAAATGGCCGCGCTCGGCCTTGGTCAGGCGCTTGATCTTGGCCAGGCCGCAACCCAGCTGCAGCGCCGTATAGCCGTCGCGGTCGGCCGTCTTCTGGGCCACCACCTGGCAGTTCTCCACCTTCAGAACCGTTACCGGGACGTGCTCGCCTTCGTCGGTGAAGATCCGCGTCATACCCAGCTTCTGTGCGATGATGCCTGAGCGCATCGCTTAAACTCCTGTTCCGCTCCGTTCAGAGCTTGATCTCGACGTCAACACCGGAAGCCAGATCGAGCTTCATCAGCGCATCCACCGTCTGTGGCGTGGGATCGACAATGTCGAGCAGCCGGCGATGGGTGCGCATTTCGAACTGCTCGCGGCTCTTCTTGTCGACATGGGGCGACCGGTTGACGGTAAAGCGCTCGATACGGGTGGGCAGCGGCACGGGGCCGCGGACCTGGGCACCGGTGCGCCGGGCGGTGTTGACGATTTCCCGGGTCGAGGTGTCGAGGACCCGATGGTCGTAGGCTTTCAGCCGGATGCGAATGTTCTGGCGTTGCATGTTCCAGGTATCAGAAGTCAGAATTCAGTGGTCAGGACAAAGCCGTCCGGCCGGTTGCTTCTGCTCTTCTGCCTCCTTGTGATGACTGTTGACTAACTTTTTGAACCTACGATCACTCGATGATCTGCGAAACGACGCCGGCGCCGACGGTGCGGCCACCTTCGCG
>CAYWVA010000416.1:0-2634 GCA_964461545.1 uncultured Rhizobiaceae bacterium
GTCGAAGCAGCGACATACTGCCGAGTATCAAGAAGACGAAGCGGTCATCCGCTACTGCTTTCATCCGCGGTATGGCGAGCGTGTTGTCCTTGCAGGCCGCAACCGGCACGGCAATGAAGTCGTTCTGATCATCCGTCAGCCTGACGGCACGCTGGCCCATGTTCCTGCCTGGATGGTGCGCGAGGGTGCGGACGCCATGGTGATGTGCGAGCGCCCGAGGCTGCCCTTATCGTGTCTGCGCGACCTACGGCTCGAGCTGGATGCGTGCTTAAGCTCGCTCCGGGACGACTCACGCCTGGAGGGAGACCAGCATGCCGCGCCGCGCGAGCCACCGCCAACGGGACCTGTTCGAGCCGGCCGCGCCGCCGGTGCCACTGGGCGCGGATGCACGGACCAGGTTGCTGCCCCTGGTCCAGGCGCTGCTCGCCGAGACCCTGACGACGACCCAGCCGACGAGCACGATAGAGGCGGGTGATGACCAAGATCACGCCTGACCATCTCGCACGCAGCGCCTATGTCTACATCCGGCAGTCGACCGCCGACCAGTTGCTGCACAACGCCGAGAGCCGGCGCCGCCAGTATGCCCTGCAGGAGCGGGCCCGCCAATTGGGCTGGGCCGATGTGGTCGTCATCGATCATGACCTGGGCCGGTCAGGCTCCGGGGTGAGCCGCCCTGGGTTCGAGCGTCTGCTCGCCGCCATTTGCGAGGGTCGTGTGGGTGCGGTGTTCGCGATCGAGGCGTCGCGGCTCGCCCGCAACGGTCGCGATTGGCACACGCTGATCGAGTTCTGCGGGCTGGTCGGCACGCTGATCGTTGACGAGGACGGCGTCTACGAGCCCCGACACCCCAACGACCGTCTTCTGCTGGGCATGAAGGGGACGATGAGCGAACTCGAGCTCTCGCTCCTGCGTCAGCGATCGCTGGAAGCGCTCAAGCAGAAGGCACGCCGCGGCGAGCTGTTTCTCACCGTCGCCATCGGCTACGTGAAGGTCCGCCATAACCGGATCGAGAAGGATCCCGACCGGCGCATCCGCGAAGCTCTCGCTCTGGTGTTTCGCAAGTTCGCTGAAGTCCAGAGCATTCGGCAGGTTCACCTGTGGCTGCGGCATGAGCGGATCAGCTTGCCGGCGGTGACCTATACCGTCCACGACGGTCGCTCGATTGTCTGGAAGCTGCCGGTTTACAACACGGTGCACCATATCCTCACCAACCCGGTCTATGCCGGCGCTTACGTCTTCGGCCGCACCGGCAGCCGGGTCACCTTGGATCTCGGACGCAAGCGGATCGTCCGCGGCTTGCGCAAGGCGCGCGCCGAATGGCAGGTCTTGCTCCGCGACCACCATGAGGGTTACCTGTCCTGGGCCGAATACGAGAGGAACCAGCGTCTGATCGCCGACAACGCCAACGGCAAGGGTTTCCCGGTGCGCGGTGCGGTGCGGCGGGGCGAGACGCTCTTGGCCGGCATGCTGCGCTGTGGCCACTGTGGGCGCAAGCTGCATGTCGCCTACAGCGGCACCAGGGGTGATGTCGGGCGCTATCATTGCCGCGGCGCCCTTCTCAACCATGGGACAGAACCGTGCATCTCCTTCGGCTCGTTGCGTGTCGACCAGGCGGTGAGCGCAGAGATCATCCGCCTGTTGCAGCCGCTTGGCGTCGAAGCGGCCGTTAAGGCGATCGAGGCGCGCCGGCTCCAGGCGGACGAGAAGTGGCGGCAGGTCACCCTCGCGCTCGAACAGGCGCGCTTCGAGGCGGGCCGCGCCCGGCGGCAATATGATGCCGTCGATCCCGACAATCGGCTGGTCGCTGCGGAGCTGGAGCGGCGCTGGAATGACGCGCTGTGGACCGCCCGAGACCTCGAGCGCGAGCTGGATGCGCTGGCGCGATGCCAGCCGACCGCCCTGACAGATGAGGAACGGCAGCGTCTGATGCTGATGGGCGCGGACCTGGAAGCGGCCTGGCATCATCCCTTGGCCACGACCGCCACGCGCAAGCGCATCGTACGGGCGGTGCTGCACGAGATCGTCGCCCGCATCGAGGCGGACAGGATCCACCTGGTGCTGCACTGGCAAGGCGGCGACCATACCGAGCTCCACGTCAAGAAGAACAGGACCGGTCAGCATCGGTGGTCGACGGATGCGCAGACCGAAGCCTTGATCCGCGTCCTCGCCCGCCTGATGCCCGACAAGGCGATCGCCGCGCTGCTGAACCGGGCCGGCAAGCGCACCGGACGGCAGAATGGCTGGACGCAGTCGCGGGTCTGCACCTTCCGCAACCAGCATGGCATCGCGGTCTATCGCGACGGTGAGCGTGCCGAGCGCGGCGAACTCACGCTGAAAGAGGCCGCTGCTCATCTCGAGGTCAGCGCGATGAGCGTGCTGCGCCTGATCCGCGCGGGGACCATTCCGGCCGAGCAGCTGTGCAAGGGTGCGCCATGGGTCATCAAACGCGCGGACGTGGAGAAGCCACAAGTGGCCAGCGCTGCCAGTGCCAAGCGCAAACCGCCGCTACCCGACAATGCAGATCAAAAAATCCTTGCCTTCTAACAGCATAGCGAGGTGGGCATCATGACGCGGGATCGGTCCCGCCAACCAGGACCAGGTTGCGCTGCTGGCCGAGGAAGCCGCCGCCGGCGA
>CAYWVA010000417.1:0-2629 GCA_964461545.1 uncultured Rhizobiaceae bacterium
TCGTGCGCGCCGCGCCCGCCTTGCTCGCGGTGAGCTCAGAAGAGGCCCGCGCCACGGTGTCGGCCGACATCGCCGCCCAGGCCAGACAGCTAGATCCGCTTTTGCAGCACAACCGGGCATACGTCAGCGCGGAAGAAGAAGCCGTAGCGCTTCAGGTCGCCACTCTGGTGGCCAACCTGAACGAGAACCTCGTCAGTCTGGATGATCTCGTCAAGAAGCGGCTGTTCATCGTCGCTCACCGCAACAAGCTTATTCGCCAGCTTGTCCAGGCCAATAGCGTCGCCATCAGAACCCTGGCGCCGGCAGCCCGGATCCTCGATGCCCAAATGATCGAATGGAATCGCAACAGCCAAAATGTGGATCAAAGTCAATCGCCTGCCGAAGTGGCAAAGCTGGCGGAATCGATCGTTACCCTGATCTCCCAGCAACAAGGCGCGGCTTTGGTCGACGCGATTCAGAATACGCTGCTGCGCATTACATCCGCCGATAGTATTGAAGATATTGACCTCCTTGTCTTTCCGCTGAAGCGGTCTCTAGATGAGCTTTCCGGAATTGCCCAAAACCTGCCGACTCGCGTCAAGGGGCGCATGATCATGCAGATTGGTGTCATCGAGAGCCTGGCAGTCGGCCCAAACTCTCTCACCCAGGCCCGGAAGGATGAGCTGGCGGTCATCGACCAGGCCAAACAACTCCTGGCCGTGAATGTGCGACTGTCCACATTTCTGACCAACAGGATCGACTTTCTCGTCGCCGGGGCCAAGTCGGAGATTGTCGCGTCAAGGACACAGGCCGCTGCGGTGCAGTCACTCAACACCAACGTGCTGATCGGTGTCGTCGCCATGAGCCTGGTGAGTTCGATCCTTATTGTGTGGCTGTATGTCAGTCGCAACCTGATTGCTCGCCTGACGGCACTCAGCGACAGCATGCTGGCCATAGCCGGCGGGAATCTACGGGCGCCGCTGCCCGAGCCTGGCGGCGGCGACGAAATCGGCCGCATGGCCGATGCGCTCATTGTCTTTCGGGATACCGCCATCGAGGTCGAGGAAAGCAACCTGCACGAGATTGAAAGCGCCCGGCGCAGGCTTGTCGATGCCATCGAGAACACGTCTGAGGGTTTCGCCTTCTATGATGCCGCGGATCATCTGGTGATTTGCAACAGCAGGTATAAGGAACTGCTTTATCCGGGCGTGGAGTCTGCTATCGAGCCAGGAACGGCGTTCGAGACGATCATTCGCAGGGCTGCCGAGAACGGCCTCGTTACCGATGCGGAGGGCCGAATTGACGAGTGGGTGGCGGAACGTCTGGCCATGCATCGTGATCCAGGCGAGGCGCGACTCCAACAGCGAAGCGGTGGCCGATGGATTCTCGTCAGCGAGCGCAAGACCGGTGACGGCGGAACAGTCGCCATCTATTCCGACGTCACCGATATGAAACACCGCGAAGAAGAACTTACCAGGAAATCGAACGCCCTGGAGCAGCTCTCGAACCAACTTGCCAAATACCTTTCTCCGCAGGTCTACGATTCCATCTTTTCGGGCAGGCAGGAGGTTAAGCTTGTGTCGCAGCGCAAGCGCCTGACCTTGTTTTTCTCCGATCTCGTAGGATTCACCGAAACGACCGAAAGGCTCGAATCAGAGGATGTGACCCGGCTACTCAATCAGTATCTGACGGAGATGTCCCAAATCGCCATTGCTCACGGCGCGACAATCGACAAATACGTTGGAGACGCTATCGTCATATTCTTTGGCGACCCCGAAACGCATGGTGTCAGGGAAGACGCGCTCGCCTGTGTTACCATGGCAATTGCAATGCGTAAGCGGATGAGGGAACTGGAAGGCTTGTGGAAGGATTCCGGCCTGGAGAAGCCCCTGCAATGCCGGATGGGCATTAATACTGGCGTTTGCACAGTAGGCAATTTTGGCAGCAACGACCGGATGGACTATACGATCATCGGCGGTGGCGTGAATCTCGCAGCCCGACTCGAGAAGGCATGCGCCCCAGGTGAGATCCTGATCTCCTATGAGACCCATGCCCATGTCAAGGATCAGGTCCATTGCGAAGAACATGGCCACATCGAAGTCAAGGGCATTTCCCGCCCGGTGGCCACCTATCGGGTGATCGATCTCTATGAAAATCTTGGTGAAGGAAATTCGGCCATCCGGGCCAAGCTGCCGCACTTCCAACTAGATATCGATGTCAATTTGATGTCTGAAGCAGAGCAACGAGAAGCCACGGCGGTGTTATTGGACGCGGCCGAACGCCTTTCGAACTCTGCAGCCAAGCCATAGCCTGGCGCCGCAGCTCGGGAGGTGCACGACGTCGATTGCCGCGCTCGTATGTCAGAGCTCTAGCGATGGAGAGTTATGAATGTCTGTTGCGGGCAAACTCAGCCATTCGCGCCCCGGCCCGATGTGGTGCTCCCACGCGCGATGGCACAACGACAGAAGTTCCGGAACGAGCCCCGGCCTCACCCCGAGCGCCGGGGCTTTTTGCTGACACAGTGCGGACAGGGATCGACCATGGCCGTGTCCGCAGTTCCGACCGTCCGGTAAACCGTTGCGTTTATTAGCGTATTTGGTGCCGGTGGACGGATTCGAACCGCCGACCCACGCATTACGAATGCGTTGCT
>CAYWVA010000418.1:0-2629 GCA_964461545.1 uncultured Rhizobiaceae bacterium
TGTCGACAGGCGCCTTGGCGGCCCCCATGACCTGGCACTTCTGCGGGTCGAAGCCGGACGACGCCACGATCCTGGCCTCGCCGAAGCCCGCCTGATCGAAGGCTTGGCGGGAGTGGATGATGGATGCCACGGAAATGCCCTTGCCGAACAGAATGCGCCGCACCTTGTCCACCAGGATGTTGCTGGGATCGAGCTGGAAGGCCCTGGCGCCCAGGACGCGCTCCACGATGTTGTATTCGCCTTCGACCCCGAGCCAGCGCCCGACCAGTTCGACCGACTTCTCGTAGTCGAGCCCTTCGGCAAAGCGCCCGCCATGGGTGTCGAGCCGGACGGCGAAACTCTTGCCCGCCGCCTGGTCGAGCTTGGCCTCACGATAGAACCAGTGGGCGCAAAGCAGTGCGTCGGTGATCTCCTGCCCGCGATAATCAACGAGCGCCACCAGCGTCTTGATCTCCGGCAGGCGGGCCGCCATCAGCTTCAGAGCGGCAAGCACGTCGCCTTCGGTGTATCCGACGAGCGCATGCGGCATGGTGCCGATCCCGATCTCGCCGCCGAACAGGGGCGCCGTCAAATCGAGCGAAGAGCCGATGAAGCCCCTGACTTTGGCATCCGCGGCCCTGGCAGCTTCCGACCCGACGGCGGCGCCATAGGAGACAAGCAGGTTCATCTCGGCGCCTGAGGCGTGCCTGGCATGCATGTCCACGAAGCCCGCATAAGGCATCGCCCGGCACATCTCGTAGGCGTTGTTGGCGGATATGCAGGGGAACCCGGTCTTCTGCAGCAGCAGCGTCTCGACCTCGGAGAGCTTGGACATGGGCCCCGTCACCTCGAGCATCTTGCGCTCGGAGGGCACGATCTCGCCGTCGTCGAAATGGCGCAAGATCTTGGCTTCGGGAACCAGCCGCCGCACCAGACGGACCGCCGGTTCAAGGGCGGCGATCGAGCGCCGGCGCAGGAAGACAGCGTAGGTGACCTCAGTGTCGGCGTTGGCCTCGACCACCAGACGGGTGTTGGTGAAGTACTTGTCCGTCAGTTCGCTGATCGAGCCGTTCGACATCACGATGTCGACGATCCGGTCGATCACTGCCTCGCGGAGGGCTGCAACCGAGGTCTTCTGGTCCATGACAGTGCCCGCCTCTCGCCGCCGGGACGACGAGCCAGTCTCGCCCCCCAACGAGCCGTCGTCAAACCCCTTCAGCCTGGGAGTAAAATCGGCTGCGGACACGTCCGCTCACGACTCGCCCTGGATCTGTTGGGCAGCCGTGGCCATAAGCTCTCCCATGGTGCGCCGGATCTGGTGCTCGGACTGGTCCACTCCCTTGGCCGCAAAGTCCTCGCTCACTTTGCGAAACACGTCCTCTTCGCCCGGTTCGCTGAAATCGATCCTGACCACTTCCTTGGCGTACTCGTCGGCTTCCGATCCGGTCAGTCCCATCTTTTCCGCCGCCCACAGGCCCAGCAGCTTGTTGCGCCGAACCCTTGCCTTGAATTTTTGCTCCTCATCGAGGGCGAATTTTTTCTCAAAGCTGTCTTGGCGCTTCTTGAAACTGCTCATTAGCTGCTGTCTCCTGTTGGCCGTATCTCGAGAGATAGCTGCGACAGAGCCCGGTTTCAACAGTGACCGGCTCAATGCCGGGCGACCTCGGTGCGGCAAAACTCGCCGTTGATTCCAATGGACCAAGCGCCCAGTTACATTGTGCCAACCGGGAGGTTGGGCTATGGTCTGGGTCGAGACTTGGCAACACATCGAGCTCTTTTTCGACATCTCCTGAGCGTTTTGGGCCCGCAACGCGCAACTGACGCGAAGGCAGCCGGGGGTTTGGAATGAGGATATATCCAATGAATACACGCCGTACCCGCATTTACGAGGGCAAGGCCAAGATTTTGTACGAGGGGCCGGAGCCAGGGACCCTGGTGGTGCACTACAAGGACGACGCCACAGCCTTCAATGCCCAGAAGAAGGCGGTGATCGAAGGCAAGGGCGTCATCAATAATCGCATTTCAGAGCTGATCTTTACCCGCCTCAACGAGATGGGCCTGCCCACCCACTTCATCCGGCGGCTCAATATGCGCGAGCAGCTCATCCGGGAAGTCGAGATCATTCCCCTGGAGGTCGTGGTGCGCAACATCGCCGCGGGATCGCTGTCAGAGCGGCTTGGGCTGGAAGAGGCCACGCCGCTGCCGCGCTCCATCATCGAGTTCTACTACAAGAACGATGCGCTCGGCGATCCGCTGGTCTCGGAAGAGCATATCACCGCCTTCAACTGGGCCTCGGCCCAGGAGATCGACGACATGATGTCGATGGCGATTCGCATCAACGACTTCCTCACCGGCCTGTTTCTCGGCATCGGCATCCGGCTCGTCGACTTCAAGCTGGAGTTCGGCCGGCTCTATGAGGGCGACATGGTTCGCACGGTGCTTGCCGATGAGATCTCGCCGGATTCCTGCCGTCTGTGGGATATCCAAAGCAACGAGAAGATGGATAAGGACCGTTTTCGCCGCGATCTCGGCGGCCTGATCGAGGCCTATCAGGAAGTGGCGCGCCGGCTCGGTATCCTGACGGAGGTCGATTCCCAGAAGCGCTCGCGCCCCAAGCTGGTGAAGAGCGACTGAACGGGCCGATGAAGGC
>CAYWVA010000419.1:0-2614 GCA_964461545.1 uncultured Rhizobiaceae bacterium
CGGTCGTTGGTGGGCGTGCAGATGTCGTAGCCCTCGCCTCGGGTCGCCCTGAGGCGGTTGATAAGCTCCTCGTTGGAGCCGATGCCGGTATGATTGATCTTGATGCCGGTCGAGTCCTCGAATGCCTTGGTGAAGCTCTCCGGCAGGTAGTCCGACCACATGATGACGTTAACTTCGCGCGCCGCAAGAGCGCGGCGAACGAAGAACGGTCCTGTGACGGCAACGGCACCTGCCGCGGCGCCGGCCTTCAGGAGCACACGACGGTTGAAGCGTCTGGCGGCCAGCACGGTCGACTGCGCCGAGCGCGCCGATGTTGTCAGATTGGTCATTGTGGTTCCTCCCACTACAAACAGGGGTGACGCCCTGTGGCTGGATTGACAGCTTGGTTGGTCAACGGGTGCCGGCCGGGTCGACCCAGCTTTTCTCGGCATCGATCGCAGTATGTCGAAGGTGGTGCAGCGCTGCAATGGGGTTTGCAGCCGCACGAGCTATCGCTGCGGGAGATCCACCGGCTCGCAGCGACCGCGGTCGGAGAAGGACGGCGTGAAGTCCTCGAACCGGCCGGTTTCCAAGTCGAATTCCATCACATAGCCGGAAGACACCGCAAAAGGCTTGATCGCCACGATGCGCGGCGGGGCACACAGCTCGATGCTCAGATGTGCGTCGATCTCGCGCCAGTACACCGCGCACGGCTCAGTGTCGATGCGGAAGGTATAACGCCCGGTGTGGCTGGAGCCCCACGCGGTGCAGTCATACCATTGCGCCGCCGCCTCGGCGGGAGCGATGAGAGCCAATGCAAATACGGCAGAAGCGAAGGTGCGCATGGACCCACATTACGCTCAGCGAAAGCCGGCTTGAAGCTTTCATGGAGCGATTGTCTAAGCCGGTCACGCAAGTTACAAGGTCCTCCCATTCAAGCCAGGAGCGACACGACCATGCCCGGTCCCCTGTCCCACATCCGGGTCCTCGATCTTTCGCGCGTCCTGGCCGGCCCGTGGGCGAGCCAATGCCTCGCCGACCTCGGTGCGGAAGTGATCAAGATCGAGCGGCCGGGGCAGGGTGACGACACCCGCAGCTGGGGTCCGCCGTTCCTGACGACGCCATCGGGCGAGGCGGGCGATGCGGCCTATTTCGCTGCAACCAACCGCGGCAAGATGTCGGTTGTCATCGACATGGCGCAGGGCCAGGGCCAGGCGCTGATCCGGCGTCTGGCCACCCAGTGCGATGTGGTGATCGAGAACTTCAAGGTGGGCGGCTTGAAGAGATACGGCCTCGACTACGCCAGCCTCGAACCGCACAACCCGCGCCTCGTCTACTGCTCGATCACCGGCTTCGGCCAGACCGGCCCCTATGCCCACCGCGCCGGGTACGATTTCATGATCCAGGGCATGGGGGGCATCATGTCGCTGACCGGCCAGCCGGACGGAACGCCCGGTGCCGAGCCGATGAAGTGCGGGGTGGCGTTTGCCGACATCTTCACCGGGCTATACGCCACCATCGGCATTACCGCCGCCCTCCACCATCGCGACCGCACGGGGCTTGGCCAGTACATCGACATGGCGCTGCTCGACAGCCAAGTGGCAGTGCTCGCCAACCAGGCGCTCAACTATCTGGTCAGCGGCCAGGCGCCCGGTCGGCTCGGAAACGCTCACCCGAACATCGTGCCCTACCAGACCTTTGCCACCCTCGACGGCCACATCATCATTGCGGTCGGCACCGACCGGCAGTTCGGCGAACTGTGCCGCATTGCCGGACTCAACGGCTTGGCGGCCGATCCACGTTTCGGCACTAACCGCGCCCGGGTGGCCAACCGCCAGGCGCTCATTCCGCACCTCGCTGAGGCGATAGGGCGGCGCACCACGGCTGAGTGGACCGCCGCGCTCGAGGCGGCCAGCGTCCCATGCGGGCCGATCAACACCATTGATCAGGTGTTCGCCGACGAGCACGTCAAGGCCCGCGAGCTGCGCATCGATCTTGAGCGGCCCGACGGAACGGTGATTCCTGGGGTGGCGAACCCGATCCGGCTTTCGCGTTCACCGGTCGAGTATGGTCGGCCCGCTCCAGCGCTCGGGGCTGACACCGACGAGGTGCTCACACGCCTGCTCGGATTGCCTTCAAAAGAGATCCGGCTGTTGAGGAAGTCCGGCGCGATCGGGTAAACGGCGCTCCGGCCGATCACAGTTAAACGCCCCCTCGCGTGGGCCGAGGGGGCGTCTGTCGTCGCAGCTCGTCGGCGAGCGGTCAGGCTTCGATGCCCAGCTCCTCGCAGAACAGATAGCGGGTCGGGTGCAAATGGAAGCCCTTGACCCGCTTGTCCATGGGCCAGAACAGCTTGCGCCAGAGCGACTGAGCGATCGGTCCATCCTCCTGCATGATCTCCTGCAGCTGGCCGATCAGCTCGCGGCGCACCTCGATGTCGAGGGTGCCCTCCGCCTTGCCCAGGATCTCGTCGAACTTCGGGTTCGAGTAGGCGGTCTCGTTCCACGGCACCCCGGTGCGGTAAGCCAGTCCAAGGACCATGAAGCCGAGCGGACGATGCGCCCAGGAGGTGTAGCCGAACGGCACCTTGTCCCAGACCTCCCAGAACTTCGCCGACGGCAGCACGTTGATCCGG
>CAYWVA010000420.1:0-2612 GCA_964461545.1 uncultured Rhizobiaceae bacterium
TATCCGACGACGGCACGGCCGTATTTCATACGCTTGATCGCCCGCAAAGGTGGATGGCGTGAACAGCTCGTCCGGGAGCGCGCCGCCCACGCTGGCGGGGCTTTTGACTTAGGCCAGGCCGTGTGGGGCGACCAGGCGGTGCTCCTCGAAGGCGACTATGCCTTCCGCTTCGCCTACAGGACAGCTCATGAGGGCCAGGTCCTCTGGTCGGATGCCTGGGCCTGGCCGAGCAAGCTGCCGGAGCAGGTGCGCCTGGAGGTTCTCGACGGGCGGACCGGCCGATTGGCCATCCCGCCTGTGGTCTTCGCATTGCGAATCCAGGCAGAGGCGGTGTGCGTCAATCCTGCCGCTGAGGGCTGTACGGTCAAGTCCGGCGGCGAACTTTTATTGAAACCAAGATGATGCGGCAGAGAGGCACCATTCTTGTGGTTGTCCTGTGGTTCGTGGCCACGCTGGCGCTGCTCGTGGCGGCGCTCAACACCACAGTGTTCAAGAGCTCCCGCCTCGCAAAAGTTGAAGACAAACGGCTGAAAACCGAGGCGATGCTCGGTGCCGGGCTGGAGGTTGCCGCGGCGCGGTTGCTAACCAAAGATCCGCGATTGCACTGGACGGCCGATGGCCGCGGCCATGACCTCGCCATGCCCGACGGGTTGATCAGCATCCGGGTCATCGAGGCAGGCGGCTTGATCGACATCAACCGGGCTGACGAGCGACTGCTCGTCGGATTGTTGCAACAGTTTACGTCGAAAGACCAGGCGCTTGCGCTTGCCAAGCAGATCACTGACAGGCGCACTCCGGCCACGCAAAGCCACGAGCCAAGCGCTGACGCCGACGGGAGCGCCGATGAGGACGACGATGAGCCTCGTGCCGCTGCACCGGCCTTCATGTCGCTGAGTCAACTTCAGTCGGTCGCGGGCGTCAACCAGGATCTGATAAGCCAAATTGTCCCGTTCACGACAGTTCACTCTGTCGATGGCCGCATCAACCCTGCCATCGCGCCGGTTCAGGTGCTGGCAAGCCTGCCGGACATCTCGTCCCAGGAGGTAGCGGCGCTCGTCGATGCACGACGCCAAGGGCGGCTGGAAAGGCGGGACGCGCAGGCGATCCGCACCAGGTTCGAGCGGTTCCTGCGCACCGAGAGCGGCCCAGTCTACGTGATCAGAGTCGAGGTTAATGGCGAATCGGTGCTGGCTGGATCCGAAAGTGAAACCGTCATCCTTGTTGGGGCACATGAAGATCGGCCATTTCACATTCTTGGACTGAGCTGGTGAGCAGCGGCGGGACAACAGCGGGAAGGGAAATGAAGACGGACTCGGTCACCGACTTGCGCCCGGTATCCGCACTGCCGCATGGTGGGCAGTCGCTGCTGCGGCGCTCCCTGGGCGGCCTGTTCGATGCATTGGTGCATGACGTCACAGGCATGGTCGCGCGGCGCCGCGACTGGAATCTCATGGTGATCGCCGCCCCTGACGGCTTCGAACTATTCCATCGGGACCGGGAGGCGGCAAATAAGGTGGCCGCGGTCAGCAACGAGCTTTCGGATGCCGACCTGGCCGTGCTGCGCGAGGCGAAGCCGGCTCAGATCCAGCGTGACACGACGGTCCTTCGCCTTGCGACGGACAAGGTCATCATCAGAAAGGTGGTGCTGCCGGGGGCCGCCGCGGATTTTGTCCCGGCGATCATTCGCAACAAGATCGAACGCCTGGCGCCGTGGCCCCTCAAGGAAGCCCTGTTCGCCTACCGGATCGAAGCGAACGAGGGCGCGACCGCCCAGATACAGGCCACGGTGGCAATTACAGGCCGGCGCATGGTGGACGGAATCCTCGCAAGGCTGGCCAAGGCCGGCATCGTGCCTGGCCAGGTCGAATTCGCCGAGGGGGCTCGAGAGGAGGATCCCATCGTCCTGCTGTCGACGGGCAGCGACCTCGAACAGAAAGTGGCAAAGGGTCTGCGGTCGGGAGTTTTGGGTCTCGTGTCGGTCCTGGTCCTAGTGGCGGCCGTGACTGCCATCAGCGTCGCGACCATGTGGCATGACCTTGCTGCTGCAGAGGCCCGCATTGTCGAACTCAAAGCCAAACTGGCGGTCACCGAGGCGGCGGACCGCGCCCCCGGTGCGTCGGCCGTCAGAGACAAGGCCATCCTCCGCAAGGAGACTGAGCGGTCGCTGAGCGCCATATTCTTGGCGCTGACCAGGGCGATTCCGGACGAATCGTGGTTGATCGACATCAGTTACCGTAGGTCAGAACTGACGGTGACCGGCCGGAGCGAATCGGTTCCTCCCCTCATCGAGGCCCTCGAATCCGGTCCGATCTTCGCCGACGTCAACTTTGCCGCTCCGACCCGCCGCAACGCAGATGACGGTGCGGCCGCCTTTTCGATCAGGATGACGGTCCCACCTGGAAGGGGGGACGCGCCATGAGAATAAATCAACGGTACCGCCTATCGCGGCGGGGTGTAACGGCGGCAGGCCTCATTGCGGCCGTAGTCGTGAGCCTGGCAGCCGCTTCGCTCGTGGGATTTCGATGGAGCACCGAGCTCAGCGAGAAGCTGGACATACGCGAGTCGACCGTCAGCGAACTCGAACAAAGCCAACTAGCGGGCATTTCGCCGCC
>CAYWVA010000421.1:0-2612 GCA_964461545.1 uncultured Rhizobiaceae bacterium
GGCCCCGGCTCCACCGCCTCGCCCACCGGCACGGCGTCCGCCGCCCGCGCCGCCTCAGACTTCGATGCTTTCGCCAAAATCGAGCACCTTCACCTTGTGACCATCCTCGGCCATCGATTCAACGAAGCTGTCGGCCGACTGCGCCAGCAGCGGAAACGTCCGATAGTGGCATGGCAGGATGACTGAGAAGTTGAAGTAGCGCCGGCAGGCCACTGCAGCGGTACACCCGTTCATGGTGAACCGGTCGCCGATCGGCACGATGCCGATGTCGGGCCGGTGGAGTTCGCCGATCAGCGCCATGTCCCCGAAAATATCGGTATCGCCCATATGGTAGAGGACCTTTCCTTGCGCCTTGGCCCGCACCACTATGCCGCACGGATTGCCGAGATAGACCCCATCGGCCGACGACGAGTGGTCGGCGCGCACAAACGTCACGTTGAAATCCTCGCCATAGATGGTCCCGCCGGTATTGGCGGGCTCGATGGTCTTGGCTCCCTTGGAGTTGAGATGCACCGCAAGCTCGTAGACGGCGATCAACGTCGCGCCGGTATCCCGGCAGATCTGCGCCGCATCGCCGATATGGTCGCTGTGACCGTGGGTAAGAACCACGTGAGTGACGCCGCGGGCCGCCTCCTCCACGGTGCCGTTGAACACCGGATTGTCCGACAGATAGGGGTCGATGAGAATGACCGAATTGCCGATCTCGACGCGAAACGCCGAATGGCCGAACCAGGTGAACTTCATGTGCACTGCCTCCCTCTTGCCGTTGGACCCGCATCATCGGGGCAATGGCGGCGGCGATCAACGGTTTGCGCCATTCCCCGGCTCGGCTTAAAGCACGTTTATGCCCGATGCCGCCCCGCTGTCGATCGATGAACTCGCCGAGCGCCTGCCCCCGGGGCGCCCGCTCATCGGCCTCGATGTCGGATCGAAGACCATCGGGATTGCCGTGTCGGACCGCAACCGGCACATCGCCAGCCCGCGCGAGACCATCCGCCGGACCAGGTTCGGCCCCGATGCGGCCCGGCTGCTCGACCTCGCCGGCCGGGAAAACGCCGCCGCCATCGTCGTCGGGCTACCCATCAACATGGACGGTTCGGAGGGTCCGAGAGCGCAGTCGACACGGGCCTTTGCCCGCAATCTCGCCCGGCTCACCGACCTCCCGATCGCCTTCTGGGACGAGCGCCTGTCAAGTGCAGCGGTGGAACGCATGCTGATCGAGGCCGACCGCAGCCGGGGCCGCCGTGCCCAACTCGTCGACAAACTGGCCGCCGCCTACATCCTGCAGGGGGCGCTGGACCGGCTGGCGCGCCTCGCCGAACCGGGCCAGTAGAGCCTCACACTTGTCCATATGGCGACGCGCGGGCAAGGATGGCGTCGACGTCGGCGGCGCCCACCATACCATAGGTGTGCCGGAAGCCGCCCTCGAGCCGGGTGGCGATAAAGGCATCGGCCACCGCCGCCGGCGCAGCCGCCCGCAAAAGCGAGGCCGTTACGACATAGACCAGAGTCTCGACCACGTGGCGCAGGTCGGACTCCAAACCGGACGGCGCTTTGAAGCGATCGCGCAAGCGCGCCACGGCGCCCGCAAGCCGCGGCTCTCCATGCGCCGCGCCCTGCAACGAATCGAGGAGCGCGGCAAAGGCTTGCCCCGACTTGTTCGCGGCCCGCAGCACATCGAGGCACATGATGTTGCCGGAGCCTTCCCAGATGGCGTTGAGGGGAGACTCGCGGTAGAGCCGCGCCATCGGACCTTCGACATAGCCGTTGCCGCCGATGCACTCCATCGCCTCGTAGGCAAGGCCAGGAAGCGCCTTGCACACCCAGTACTTGATGGCCGGCGTCATGATGCGCGCGAACGCCGCCTCGATTTCGTCTTCAGCCGAGCGCTCGAAGGCCCGCGCCAGCCGGAACACCAGCGCCACCGCCGCCTCGTTGTCGAGCGCCATGTCGGCGAGCACGCTGCGCATCAGCGGCTGATCGATCAGCTTCTTCTGGAACGCTATGCGATAGGCGCAATGATGCAGCCCCTGGGCGAGGCCCCAGCGCATCAGCCCGGCCGACGAGATGGCGCAATCGAGGCGGGTCAGCGTCACCATCTCCATGATGGTCGCGACGCCCCTGCCCTCCTCTCCCACCATCCAGGCGCTTGTCTGATCGAACTCAACCTCGCACGACGCATTGGAGCGGTTGCCGCACTTGTCCTTGAGGCGCTGCAGCAGGATGGCGTTGCGGGAGCCGTCGGGCAGGAACCGGGGCATGAAGAAGCACGACAGGCCGCCCGGCGCCTGGGCGAGCACCAGAAAGGCGTCCGACATCGGCGCCGACATGAACCATTTGTGCCCGTTGAGCAGGTATTCACCGCCCGGGCCGCCACCGCCGGCCGGCATGGCGCGGGTAATGTTGGCGCGCACGTCGCTGCCGCCCTGCCTCTCGGTCATCGCCATGCCGATGGTCACGGCGCGTTTTTGGGCGTGCGGCCGGAATGCCGGATCGTAGTCGCTGGCCAGAATGCGCGGCAGCCAGGCTTCGGCAATGTTTGATTCCTGGCGCACCACCGGCACCGCAGCGCTGGTCATGGTGATGGGGCAGCAGTGCCCGGCCTCCATCTG
>CAYWVA010000422.1:0-2612 GCA_964461545.1 uncultured Rhizobiaceae bacterium
GGCGCCGCTCATGGGGCCAGCTGTGAGCACGACGGCCAAGCCGATGGCCGCCATCGCGGAACGCATCACTCTCATCAGTGTTTCTCTCGGGGGTGTTGCTCGCGAAACTGGCCCTGCTCACTCGGACGGAGCGCGCTTTCGGGCCAGTAACCATCTCTCTCGTCAGGTTCTCATGGTGCACATAGCTTGCGAGCAGGACGCCGGCGACATGCAGGACGATGAGCATCAGGTTCGCAAGCACCTCGTGGAACTCTTCCCAGAATTCGCCGGCCCCTCCGGGCCGTCGTAACCCTCGTCGCCTTCGCGTTCGATGGCCGGCTGTGCCTGCCCTGAGGGTGATGCGGAACTCACGAAGGGAGCCAACGGCCCGGCGTTCTCTTCGATGGCATAGAGTTCCAAGCCGGTCGCGACCGTCCCGAACAGGCCCACAGCAGGACCAGCACCATAGCGCCGCCGCTCGGACTATGCCCGAGATAACGCTTTGCTTCCGAGGAGCAGGTCCCAAAGGTAACGGAGCACCGTGCCCGGCGGGTAAATGAAGCTTGAAAACCTGGCGTGCTCCGGCCCGATGAAGCCCCAGACGATCCGCAGCACGACCAGAGCGCCCACCATATATCCGGCCCACACGTGGAGCGTGAGCGGACCATCCTGCGTGAAATAGGCAATGAAGAAACCGACCGCGACGGACCAGTGAAAGAGATGCACGAAGACGTCCCACACGCGGATCATCTTTTCCGGTCGACGTTCAGCCGTGCCTGCAAGTGCCTGCGCCATCGGTTCCTCGCCGCAAATCCGATCCTCATGCTTCGGCACCCGAGCGCGATCCTTCGGCTGAAAGCCGCTTAGGCTACCGTCTCAGCGGCCGGTCGGCGTCACCGGCATTGGACCGCCTCGCCCCTCCGCTTACACTCCCGAGGGATCTGCCGCTCATTGATCGAGATCAAGGTCGTCGGTAGCTCTAGCTTCCGGCATGCGGCGCTGGCCCTTGCAATGCCCACCTGCTTCGACGCAGCTATGGCGCCGTGGGTGTTGGCGAGATAGTCGATGATCGCCGCATCCGCGCCGGCATCGCTGCGGCCATGATGGGCGAGGAAGGTGGCCATGTCGGCCCTGGCGGCCTTCGGATCGGCTGCGCTCTGCAAGCGTCGGGCGAGTTCCGCCGGCTTGTGGCACATGGCGCAGTGCGTGGCGAAGAGCTGCGCACCGTTCAGCGTGGGCGGCGCAGTGCTGGTTGCTGGATCAGCCGCCTGTGCAGTGTGAGTGGCCAGAACGGCTGTGATCAAGATCGGAACTTTGGCGGCGGTCGCCATGGCATCAGGTCCTCCGGGCATTGATGCGGGCGCGATCGGAGCGCTGGGCCCCGGATCGCGCCCTCGCGAACCTCAGTCGTCGTCTTCTTCGCTCTGGAGAGCCTTGCCGGTCGCGGCATCGAGGTAGAGCTCGACCGTGCGGCCGTCCCTGTTCTTCGCCTTGACCTCGTACTTGCCGTGCTCGCGCTCGATCTCGTAGACCTCGCTGTAGCCCTCGGCCTTCAGCTGGGCGAGCACCTGCTCCATCGGGATCGCCGGGGCGGGCGCCGCCTGGGTGGCTTCCTGTCCGGCCTGCCGGGCCGGCTGATCGCTCTGGGCGAAAGCGCCCTGGACGATGCTGAGGCCGAATCCTGCCGTCGCCAGGAGGCCGCCGAGCCCGACTGCCAGTCGCATGGTCCTGCTGTTCATGTCGCTCTCCTTGCAGGGTAAAATCCGCAGATCATCTGCAGACGGCGACGGCCTAGCAGGTCGAACCTGACGCGAGCCTTAGGACCATTTTAAGCTTCACATCAGGTTGCCTCGGTCAGGATGCGCGTGATCCAATCCGCCGTCAGGACAACGACCATGCGCTCCCACCATCCTTCCGAGGCTTCCGTGCTCGTCTGGGATGTGCCAACGCGCCTGTTCCACTGGTTCCTTGTGCTTCTGGTGGCGCTCGCGTGGGTCACCGGCGAGGCGGAGGGCTCGCTATTCGTCGTGCACCAGCTCGCCGGCTACGGCGTGGCCGTACTGCTGGTGTTTCGGGTGATCTGGGGTTTCGCCGGTAGCCGCCACTCCCGCTTCTCCGGCTTCGTGCGGCCCTGGCGCGAGGTCTTCGCGCACATCAAGGGCATGCTGAGCCTGCGACCGGCGCGCACGTTCGGCCACAATCCCTTGGGCGGCTGGATGGCGCTTGTGCTCCTGCTTGTCCTGGCGGCACAGGTCGGCACCGGGCTGTTCGCCTCAGACGACGGTCTGGGCGGGCCGCTCGCTGGCACCGTCGCGTCCGGCACGGCGCACGCCGTCGCCGAGCTGCACGAGGGGCTCTCGGGCGCCCTGCTCGGGCTAATCGGCCTGCACGTGGTGGGCGTCCTGGTCGAGTCGCTACTCACTCGCGACAACCTGGTGCGCGCCATGATAACCGGCCGCAAGGCCGTCACCCCGGGCGAAGCCGAGGCGGACAGGTTCCGGCAGTGGGTCAGGGACGGTTCGGAGCGCATCCAGCCCTTCTCCACTGGTGGCAGCTACATCAACTTCCAGACGGCCGATGAGGACGAGTCGCGGGTTCGGGCCACGTACGGAGCGAATTTCGACCGCCTGGTC
>CAYWVA010000423.1:0-2607 GCA_964461545.1 uncultured Rhizobiaceae bacterium
GTGTAGAGGGCGGTGACAAAACAGGCCAGTGGAACGGCGCGATGGTCGCGTCGTAGGGCGGCGTAAAAGCCGGCCACTGGAGGATCTGCGTCTTTCGAATCGAGAGACGAGGTCCGGGGATGTTCGCCGTGGAGAAGTATGCGCAAGTTCGTCAGCTTGTTTTCATTGATGGAGTGAGCCGGCGCGAGGTAGCGCGGCTATTGGGGTTGAGCCGGGACACGGTCACCAAGATGTGTCGGTTCGCGGAGCCTCCGGGATACCGGCGCACGAAGGCAGTCGAGCGCCCCAAACTCGGCGCGTTTGTTGGTGTGATCGACGCGATCCTTGAGGCGGACGAGCAGGCGCCTCCCAAGCAACGCCATACGGCCAAGCGGATCTGGCAGCGATTACGTGATGAGTATGGCTTCACCGGGGGCTACACCACGGTGAAGGATTATGTGCGCCAGGCTCTGACGCGGCGGCGGGAGGTTTTTGTGCCGCTGGCTCATCCGCCGGGGCATGCTCAGATCGATTTTGGCGAGTCGATTGCCGAGATCGGCGGGGTGCGGGGGAAGACGCATGTGTTCTGCATGCACCTGCCGTATTCGGATGCGATCTTTCTGAAGGCTTATCCAGCCGAGACGACGGAAGCGCTGCTCGACGGCGTGGCTTCTGGATTTGCGTTCTTCGGCGGTGTTCCGCAGTCGGTTCTGCTCGACAATACCAAGCTTGCGGTCGTTCGGATCAACCGGGATGGTTCGCGTGACAAGACGCAGGGCTTCACGCGTCTGATCAGCCATTTTGTGTTCCGGGATCGCTACGGTCGGCCTGGGCGCGGGAACGACAAGGGGAACGTTGAGGCGCTGGTGAAGTACAGCCGGCGCACGTTCCTGACGCCGGTTCCGTCGGAGGCGAACTATGCGGCCTTCAATCAGGCGCTGGAAGGGCAGTGCCGGGCTCGGCTCAACGAGACGTCCGGTCGCAATCAGGCGCCGATCGGAGAACGGCTGGTCGCCGATCTTGCTGCATTCCAGCAACTGCCTTCCGGGGCATTCGAAGCTTGCGACTTCAAGTCGGCGCGGGTCAGTTCGACCGCGCTTGTGCGCTATCGGAACGTGGACTACTCGGTCCCAACCGGCCACGCCTACCGGCGCGTCACCATCAAGGGCTTTGTCGATACGGTGGTGATTGTCGCGGATGGTATCGAGATCGCACGGCACGTGCGGTCCTATACCAACGGCGACATGGTCTTCGACCCCCGGCATTACCTGGCGCTGCTTGAGCGCAAGCCCGGCGCGTTGGATCAGGCCGCTCCACTGCAAGGCTGGGCGCTGCCGCCCAGCTTCGCCGAGATCCGCCGTCTGTTGGAAGCGCGCAGCGGCCGGGAGGGCAAGCGGGAGTTCATCCAGATCCTGCGCCTGACTGAGATTGCCGCGGCAGAGGTCGTGGGTATCGTCATCGCCGATGCGATCCGGCGCGGTGTGATCGGCTTCGATGCCGTCAAGCAACTGCTGGTCGCCCGGCTTGAAGGCCATCCGGTCCGGCTTGATCCCAGGGCCTATCCCTATCTGCCGACAGCGAATGTCCAGACGACCTCAGCTGGCGACTACACCACCCTGCTGTCAGGGAGGGCGGCGTGATGGCCAAGTCCGATCCCAAGCAGGCCGCGGTAGCGGCGCCAGGTCTTCTCATCGCGCATTACCTCAAGCAGCTGCGGCTGCCGACCGTGCTGCGGGAGTACGACAAGATCGCCCGGGAGTGCGCCCGAGACGGTATCGATCATGTCCGCTACCTGCTGCGGCTCCTGGAACTTGAGCTCCTCGATCGCGAGCGGCGCGTCACAGAGCGTCGGATCCGTGACGCACGCTTCCCCGCGACGAAGAGCCTCGACACCTTCGACTTCACCGCCATCCCCAGCCTCAACAAGATGTTGGTTCTCGAACTCGCTCGGTGTGCCTTCGTTCAGCGCCGCGAGAATGTCATCGCCCTGGGTAACAGCGGTACCGGTAAGAGCCACATCGCCCTGGCGCTTGGGCTTGCCGCCTGCCAGCGCGGCTTCACAACCCTGTTCATGACAGCCCACGCGCTCGCCAACCAGCTCATGGAAGCGCGCGACGAGAAGCGCCTGCTCAAGCTTCAATCACAGCTGCAGGGCGTCAAGCTCATGATCGTCGACGAGCTCGGCTACGTCCCTTTGTCCCAAATCGGCGCCGAGCTCCTGTTCGAGGTCTTCTCGCAACGATACGAGCGAGGTTCGATCATCGTCACATCGAACCTGCCGTTTGAGGAGTGGCCGTCGATCTTCCGCTCAGAGCGCCTCACTGGTGCCCTGCTCGACCGCCTGACCCACCACGTGCATGTCCTCGAGATGAATGGCGAGAGCTACCGTCTCCGGCAATCCGTCAGCCGACTGCCGACGCAATCGGCGATGGAAAATGCGTCCGAAGCCTCAGCCGACATGCCCGAAACTCCAGATCAGCCTGAAACCAAAGATCCCAGCCGAGACTGAGGCGGGCCGCTCGCTCGCTACGGCGCTATGGGAAGCGCGCTTCGCTCGCGGCCCAACCATGGCCCAAGTGGCCCAAAATCACGCCGCCCCGCTGGCCTGATATTTGTCCGCCGTTGACA
>CAYWVA010000424.1:0-1169 GCA_964461545.1 uncultured Rhizobiaceae bacterium
GCCGGCCGGCCTCGCGCCCGTGGCGTGGAGCGGTGCCGAGCTTGCAGTCATCCTGCCGCTGGGCCTTTCGCTGGCACTCTACCTCATCGGTCTTGCCCGTGTTTGGCACCGGGCAGGCTTCGGCCGCGGCATCCGCATGATCCACGTTGCGGTCTTCGCGGCCGGCTGGCTGACGCTGGCGGTGGCGCTCGTTTCGCCTCTGCACGGCCTGGGCGAGACGCTGTTCACTGCCCACATGATCCAGCATGTGCTGCTGGTCGGCATTGCTGCCCCGCTCCTGGTGCTCGGGCGGCCCGGCGCGGCGCTGTCATGGAGCCTGCCCAAGGCCTGGCGACCCGGCCTCGGCGTGATCGTGCGCGCCGGCCCGGTGGCGGCCGGCAGGAAGATGGCGACGAACCCGCTGGTCGCCACCGTGCTGCACGGCTTGACCATCTGGGCCTGGCACGTGCCGCTCCTGTTCGAGGCGGCGCTGGACAACGAATGGCTGCACTGGCTGGAGCATGCGACGTTTCTGGCCACCGCGGTGCTGTTCTGGTGGGCGCTCATCGGCCGGCCCGCCCGGGCGCTCGGCTATGGGGTGTCGCTCGCCTGCCTGTTCGTGACCTTGCTGCACACCAGCCTGCTGGGCACGCTGCTGACGCTGTCGCCGCAGCTGTGGTATGCCCCGGCCGCAGGCGCCGCCGAGTGGGGCCTCACGGCGCTCGAAGACCAGCAGCTTGCCGGTCTCATCATGTGGTTTCCCGGCGCGGCTCTTTATACGCTTGCGGCGCTGGCGCTGGCGGCCGTGTGGATCACCGACAGCGGCAGGCAGCCCGGCAGGCAGCACGTGGCGCCGCCGGCCAGCAGCCTGGCCCGAAGCCGTGTCAGTCGCGCGGATCGATGGGCACCGCGTCTTTGAACCCGAGGATGTCTTCCAGCAGCTTGGCGCCGGCAAGCAGGCGAACCTCGGCGCGCGGCGGCGCAACGATCTGCACCCCGACGGGCAGCCCTTCGGCCGTGAAGCCGGCCGGGATCGAAATGGCCGGACAGGCAATGAGCGTAACGGCATAGGCAATCGCCAGCCATTCGACGTAGTTGGAGAAGCGGTGCCCGGCGCAATTCTCGACATAGCGCTGCTCGACCGGAAACGGCGCCACGATGGTGGCGGGGCACAGCAACAGATCGTAAGT
>CAYWVA010000424.1:1269-2603 GCA_964461545.1 uncultured Rhizobiaceae bacterium
GGCGCGCCGCTTGCGTGACGATTTCGGCCACTTCGGCGTCAACCGGCGTGATCCCCAGGTCGCGGCTCACCGCCACCCGGCGCGGGCGCCAGCCCGATCGGGCGCCGGCTAGAAACGGGCGTCCGTCGCACGGCAGCGAGACGGGGTCGGCCGGATGCTCGCCCGTCATGGCATCGAGCAGCAAAGCCACGTCCTCGACGTTTCGCGCCATCGGGCCATCGACGCTGAGCAGGCCGTCGATCCTGGAGGCTCTGGTGCGGGCCACCCGTCCCGGCGACGGGCGCAGGCCCACCACACCGCAAAACGACGCCGGGTTGCGCAGGCTGCCGCCCATATCCGACCCTTGCGCCACCCAAGCCATGGCGGTGGCCACCGCCACCGCCGCGCCGCCCGAGGAGCCTGCCGCCGAGCGCGATGGGTTCCACGGGTTCAAGGTGGCGCCGAACACCTCGTTGAAGGTGTTGGCGCCGGCACCGAACTCCGGCGTGTTCGATTTGGCGTAGACAATGGCGCCGCTGCGCTCCAGATGCTCGACCACGATGTCCGACGTTTCCGGGACGTGATCGGCAAAGATCGGCGAGGCGTGAGTGGAGCGCACGCCTGCCACATCGCACAGGTCCTTGATCGGCACAGGCAGTCCGGCAAGCGCGCCGCGCTGCGCCGGAGGCAGAGACATCAAGCGGCCGGCGTGGCGTCGCGCCCGCTCAAAGCACAGCGTCGGCAGGGCATTGACCTTGCCGTCCACGGATTTGATGCGGCTTTCCAGCGCGTCGAGAAGGTCGCGCGGCGTCACTTCGCCGCTCCGCAGTCGCTCAACAACCTCGCAGGCGGTCAGTCTCACAAGATCGTTCATGGCACCAGCCTAGCCGATCTCGGCACCGGGGCAAGCGGCGAGGTTGCCGGGCCGCCGCGAAGGCAGTACACAGAGCGCCAGACCTTCCGACCGGCTGGGCCATTCCGCCACCACGGCGTTGCAAGGCCAGCGGTCCCGATCACCGAGGAGCAAAATTCATGAGCATCAACACTGCGGCCGATGCGGCCGTTCACAGTTCCACCGACGCCATGCTGGCCAGGCGGAGCAAGGCAATCGCCCGCGGCATGGGCATGCACGTCCCGGTCATCGCGGAACGGGCGGAAAATTCCGAGATCTGGGACCTCGACGGCCGGCGCTACATCGACTTCGGCGGCGGAATAGCGGTGCTCAACACCGGCCATCGCCATCCGCTGGTGATGCAGCGGGTTCGCGAGCAGCTCGACCGGTTCACGCACACCTGCTTCACCATCATGCCTTATGTGCCGGCCATCGAGCTGGCCGAGAAGCTCAACGCGCTCGT
>CAYWVA010000425.1:0-2597 GCA_964461545.1 uncultured Rhizobiaceae bacterium
CGGCGCTCGGCATCTTCCTGCCGCTTATCACCGTGAATTGCGCCATCCTGGGCGGAAGCCTGTTCATGGTCGAGCGAAACTATGATTTCGCGCAAAGCGTCACCTACGGCCTCGGCAGCGGTGTTGGCTGGGCGCTCGCGATCGTCGCCCTGGCGGGGATCCGCGAAAAACTGAAGTACAGCGACGTGCCCGACGGCCTGCAGGGCCTGGGCATCACATTCATTTCCACCGGGCTGATGGCCATGGCATTCATGGCCTTCGCGGGCATTCAGGTCTGATGGCCCCGGGAAGCCTCAACAAGGGAAGCGCATCGTGCTGGTGATCGGTCTCGGCGTTTTGCTTTTCACCATGATCGTGCTGACGCTGGTGTTCATCATCCTGGCCGCGCGCTCGCGGCTGGTGGCCACAGGCCAGGTGAATATCCTCGTGAACGATGAAAAGGAAGTTCTGGCGCCGGTGGGGACCAAGCTCTTGTCCGCGCTCGCCGAGGCCAAGCTGTTCGTGGCCTCGGCCTGCGGAGGAGGGGGCACATGCGGGCAGTGCAGGGTCAAGGTCCATGCCGGCGGCGGTGCGATCCTGCCGACGGAAACCTCGCTCATCAACAAGCGCGAGGCGGCCTCTGGCGATCGCCTTTCCTGCCAGATCGTCGTCAAGCAGGACATGCGCATCGAGGTGCCGCGGGAAGTGTTTGGCATCAAGCGATGGCAGTGCCGCGTGCGTTCCAATCGCAGCGTCGCCACTTACATCAAGGAGCTGGTGCTCGAACTTCCCGAGGGCGAGGATCTCAACTTCAAGGCCGGCGGTTACATCCAGATCGAGGCGCCGCCCCACGAAGTGAAGTTCGAGGAATTCGACATCCCGGAGAAGTTTCGTGACGACTGGGAACGGTTCAACCTGTTCGACCTGGCATCCCGGGTCGAGGAACCGGTGATGCGGGCGTACTCCATGGCCAACTATCCCGAGGAGAAGGGCATGGTGATGCTCAACGTGCGCGTGGCGACGCCGCCGCCGCGCATGCCGCATGTTCCGCCCGGCGCGATGTCGTCCTATATCTTCGCGCTTAAGGAAGGCGATATCGTAACAATTTCAGGGCCATATGGCGAATTCTTCGCGCGGAACACGAAGGCAGAGATGGTCTTTATCGGCGGCGGCGCCGGGATGGCGCCGATGCGGGCCCATATCTTCGACCAGCTCAAGCGG
This sequence comes from uncultured Rhizobiaceae bacterium, assembly GCA_964461545.1. Classification (GTDB taxonomy): domain Bacteria; phylum Pseudomonadota; class Alphaproteobacteria; order Rhizobiales; family Aestuariivirgaceae; genus CAYWVA01. The sequence goes on from CAYWVA010000425.1 coordinate 1,201, forward strand.
CTTGGCAGCGACCGCAAGATGAGTTTCTGGTACGGCGCCCGCAGCCGGCGCGAGATGTTCTACCATGAGGAATTCGAGGAACTGGCCGAAAGGCACGAGAATTTCGTCTGGCATGTGGCGCTGTCGGATCCCCTGCCGGAGGATGAATGGCAGGGAGAAACGGGCTTCATCCACGAGGTGCTGTACGAAAATTACCTGCGGGATCATCCGGCACCGGAGGACATCGAGTACTACATCTGCGGGCCGCCGATGATGACCCAGGCGGTGCTCAAGATGCTCTCGGACCTCGGCGTGGAAAAGGATAATATCCTGCTGGACGACTTCGGAGGCTGATCATGGCGACCTTCATCATCGCTTTCCTGCTGTTCGCGACGGTCATTGCCGCCATGTCCATCGGCGTCATCTTCGGCCGGCGCAGGATCGAAGGGAGTTGCGGCGGTCTAAACCAGCTCGCCGGCATCGAGTCCGATTGCGGCGGCCAATGCCGCCGCCCTTGTGCGCGGCGTCGTCAAGGGCGCTGAGCTGCCATGGAAGTTATCGTGCGCGACTACATGTCCCGCAACGTGATCCAGTTTCTGCCGGACACGGAGGTACTGGAGGCAGTGGGCGTGCTGATCGAGAACAACATCTCCGGCGGACCGGTCATCGACAGGCTGGGAAACCTCGTCGGCGTGCTGTCGGAAACGGATTGCCTCGAGGCGGCGATGCAGGCCGGTTACCACGGCTCCCGCGGCGGCAAGGTGCGTGATTTCATGTCCACGGAGTTTGAAACCGTGGACATTGACGACAGCATCATGGACATCGCCCGCCTGTTCTGCCGCGGCGGCCAGTTCTATTACCGCGGCATGCCCGTGATGAAGAGCAATCGCGTAGTGGGGAACATAAGCCTGCACGACGTGCTCAAGGCGCTGCAGGATATGGCGCTGGAGGAAAGATAGACATGGACGGCGCGCAGTGAGATTTGACCAGACGGGAGAAGTCCTCGGCTACGTGGAGCGCTTTCACCAGGACCTGGGCGATGCGTATGCGAAGCTTGGCGGTGAAGTCTCCGACCGTCGCAAGAACATGCTGCTTGAATACATGAGTTCCCGGGAACAGCTTCGCGCCGAGGCCGTGCGCAGCTTCTCTCATCGTGCGGCCGATCCTGCGCTCAGGGAATGGGATCCTTTCACGATCGACGATGTCGCCATCCGCAGGCGCATCAGTGACGGATTGCGACCGGACGCTTCGCCGGACGACCTGATCAACCTCGGCCTCGAGGTTGCCGAATGGTTCGAGGATCTGTTCCTGAAGCTGGAACGCAAGAGCGGCACGCCGGAGCAGAAGGCGCTGTTCGTGAGCTTGCGCCAGGGCGCCGAGCAGGAAAAACACAAGCTGGCGCGCAACGCCAATATGCT
>CAYWVA010000426.1:0-2594 GCA_964461545.1 uncultured Rhizobiaceae bacterium
CAAGCAAATGGACCAGCTCGGACACGAAAGGTTCAGACTTGACCTCGAGAACGAGCGACTGTGGGACGGGGAGACGCCGGTGCACCTCACCCGGAAGGCTTTCGACCTCCTCCGCTTCCTCGCACAGAACCCCAATCGGCTCCTGACGCGGGAGGAGATTCTCAAAAGCCTGTGGCGCGGCCTCCATGTTACGGATGGCCTCGTCAGGGAGTACGTCCACGACCTGCGCCTCGCCCTTGATGACGACCCGAAAAGTCCGCGCTTGATCGAGACCGTGCGCGGGCGCGGCTACCGATTCCTTGGCGGCATCGAGATAGAATCTCGAGCGGCTGGCCTCGCCGAAACACGGGCGTATGGGACGGATCCGCCCACCATCCTGGTGCTGCCGATCGAGAACTTGGCCGATGGTGAGCGTTGGGCGCGCTTCTGCCGTGGCATGCGGGACGACCTGATCACCGAGCTCTCGCGCTATCCCGATTTCGTTGTGATCACCAGAGGTGCGTCCCTGGCGGACCATGACGCTCCTGCGGAGCTTCACGCCACCGGTGCTGATTACCTGCTCCGGGGCAGCATGCAGGCATCCGAAAGCATGCTGCGGATGAACCTGCACCTCGTAGATACCCAGCACCGCCGCAGTATCTGGTCAGAACGCTTCGAAGGGGGCATTGATGACCTTTTCGCGATCCAGGGCGAAATCGTGGGGCACGTCGTTTCGGCGTTGGGAGGCCTAGAGGGGCGTATAGCGGACGCCGAACGGCGCCGGCTGGGACGCAAGCCGCCCGAGGATCTCAAAGCCTATGAGCTCTACTTGCTGGCCCTCGAACTTGAGGAGCGGCACCAGAAAGAGAGCACGCTCGAGGCCTTCGCGCTGCTCCGAAGAGCGCTGCAGCTTGATCCCAAGCTCGCGCGGGCTTGGCTCGTGCTTGGCTGGTCGTGCCACCAGATCTGGTCCGAGCGATGGACAGACGATCCGCAGTTCTACGCGACGATGGAGTTGGAAGCCTACGTCAAGTCGGCAAGGCTCGACCCGCGCGACCCTTTCGCCGTCATGGAGCTGGCAATGGTACGTGCAGTCGACGGCGATCTCGTCGGCGCACGGGACGGTCTCGAGCGAGCTGTCGATCTGGGGCGGAACCAGGCGGATTTGCTTGCCACCGCGGCCAAGTACTTCGCCATGGTGTTGGACGACCCCGCAAGGGCCGAGCAACTCCTTGTGCGCAGCGAGAATCTATGCCCGACCCCGGCGGACTGGTATTTCATGCACTGGGCAAGGGTGGCCTACTTCGCTCGCGACTACGAGCGCGCGCTCAACGCGGCAAGGCGAGCGCCGGACCTGAAGACCGTACGCCTCTTCGAGATCCTGTCTGCTGCGCAACGTGGCCGCACCGACGAGCTGTGTAGGCTTCGGGCGGCATTCGTGGAACGCTATCCCGCTTTCGATGTCGCGGAATTCATGCGGTTCCAGCCGATCGTTGGCACCCATGCAACCGCACTCTTTCTCGACGGAATTGCAAAAGCAGGACTCGGCTGAATTGTACCTTGCGATCGGGCGGCTTTATCGTCCTCTCGCTGTCCGAAGCGGAACGCCACGCCTCCCCAGCCTTCCCGCCAACTTGCCCCGGTTCGGGTGCCGTGGCCTCAACCGGCCTGAGTGCGCCGCCGTCATGCGGGTGAGCGGGCCGACATCGGCGGCACCCTTGCTGCCCTCATTGGTTCTTATCCAATGCTGTCGCGATCATCTCTATCACGATCCACAAGCTGGTCTGCGGGCACGCACAGCTCAAAAGTGAGCCCTTGGAGCGCCCAATCGAACCTGACAGTGCCGCCGAGTTGCTGGCTGATGCTAGTTTCGATGACCTTTGTACCGAAGCCCTGGTGCTCCGGCGACGCAACTGCTGGCCCGTCCGTTTCAACCCAGCGCAGCACCAGACCACCGACGATCTCCCATTCGACCCTCAACCGCCCGTCCGGCCTCGCAAGAGCGCCGTACTTGACGGCATTGGTTGTCAGCTCATGCAGTGCGATTGCGATAGATTGAGCTGCATGCGGCGGCAACATCAGGAGCGGACCAGCCACCAGAATCCGTTCCCCCATTTGATACGGGGCGAGTTCATCGAGGATGAGCTGTTCGAGTTCCGCCCCGCGCCAGCGGCTGTCAGTCAATGCAGTTTGTACCCGCCCCAGCGCCGCAATCCGGCCCCTGATCGCGTCTATGAACTCCGGGACGGTGTTCGCGCGGGTCATCTGGATAAGTGCCTGCACCAGCGAAAGCATGTTCTTGGCGCGATGATCCACCTCCCGCACCAGTAGCTTCAGCTTTTCCTCGGATTGTTTGCGCTCGGTGATGTCGCTGAAATAGACGGCAAGTCGGTCGTCGAGCCTGACGGCCATGTTGCGGTACCAGCCGACGATGCCGTCGGCCTCATAGTGCAGCTCGATGTCGTGCGGTTCGCCGGTTTCGACGAGCCGGACATAGCGCGCAAAGAGGTTGCTGGCCGTCCGGTTGCCGGGGAGCACATCGAGAAGGCGTCGGCCGACCAGCGCATCTGCAGGATGCTTTAGAAGCTTTGCTGCTGTCGGATTGGCATAGAGCC
>CAYWVA010000427.1:0-2594 GCA_964461545.1 uncultured Rhizobiaceae bacterium
TGCCACCCGACCCTTGCCGCTCAATCAGCACCGAGCAGCGCCGACGCCGGTTCTTTGGGTTGGCCGGATCACAGGCGCCCCATTGCCCGCCGATGCGCGGCACGCCGGCCGACGACCCGCAGCCCAAAATCGTCAGGCGCACAGTCATGCCGCGGCTCCAAAGGCGGCGGGCCGCATGGCCTTGTCAAACAACCGGAAAAAATTGTCAGAAGTCACTTTCGCCATTTCATTTTTTGACATCTGCCGCAGCTCCGCCAGGCGCTCCAGCGTAAACGCCGTGTAGGCCGGCTCGTTGCGTTTGCCGCGATGTGGAACCGGGGCCAGGTAGGGTGCATCAGTCTCAACCAGCAGGCGGTTGGCGGGAACAAGCCCGGCCGTGTCGCGGATCTCCTCGGCGGCCTTGAAGGTGAGGATGCCGGAAAACGACACGTAGGCCCCGATCGCCAACCCTCTTTCGGCGAGCGAGCGCTTGGAAGAAAAGCAGTGCAAAACCACGTTGAAGGCCCCCTTCCCCATCTCCTCTTCCAGGATGCGCGCGGTGTCGTCCTCGGCCTCGCGGCTGTGCACGATCAGCGGCAAACCGGTCTGGCGGGCCGCTTCGATATGAACGCGAAAGCTCCGGGCCTGCGCCTCGCGCGGGCTGAAATCGTAGTGGTAGTCGAGCCCCGATTCGCCGATGCCGATGACCTTCGGATGGCGCGCCAGCCGCACCAGATGCTCCGCCGTCACGTCGGTTTCCTCTCCGGCGTTATGGGGATGGGTGCCGACCGAACAGTAGATCTGGTCGTGAGCCTCGGCAATCGCCAGGATACGGTCGAACTGCTTGACGCGGGTGCCGATGGTCAGCATCAGCCGCACGCCGGCCGCCTCAGCCCGCCTCAACACCTCGGGCAGGCGCTCGGCGAGGCCGTCGAAGTCGAGATGGCAGTGGCTGTCGACGAGGCTTATGGCCATGTCAGGCCCCGGAGCTTGCCGCTTCCGCCTCGACATAGCGCGGAAAGATCGGCTCCGGCGGCGGCAGTGCCGTTCCGGCTTCGAGCCGCCCGGCGGAGCCGAGTGCTGCGAACTGGCGCTCAGACGGCGCGACCGCCAGGAGGTCGAGCAGACGTTCGGCCGCGGCCGGGATGTAGGGCTGGGCCAAAATCGCCAGCTGGCGCAAGACCTCGGCCGTCACATAGAGCACGGTGTCCATGCGGGCAGGATCGGATTTTTTCAGCGCCCACGGTTCCTGGCCGGCAAAGTAACGGTTGGTTTCGGCCACCACCCGCCAGATGGCATCGAGCGCCCGGTGGATCGCCTGCACTTCGTGGTGCTGGCGGGCCTCCACGATAATCCGGTCAGCGGCCTTGAGGATCGCTTCATCTTCGGGCGACAGCGCTCCCGGTTTGGGCACCCTGCCCTGGCAGTTCTTGGCGATCATGGTCAGCGAGCGCTGCGCCAGATTGCCGAAGTCGTTGGCAAGATCGGCATTGATGCGCGCCACGATGGCTTCGTGGCTGTAGTTGCCGTCCTGGCCGAACGGCACCTCGCGCAGGAAGAAGTAGCGCACCTGGTCGACGCCGTAGTGCTCGACGAGCGGAAAGGGATCGATGACGTTGCCGACCGATTTCGACATCTTCTCGCCCTTGTTGAACACGAACCCGTGGCCGAACACCCGCTTGGGCAGAGGCAGACCGGCCGACATCAGAAAGGCCGGCCAGTAGACGGCATGGAAGCGCACGATATCCTTGCCGATGATGTGGAGGTCGGCCGGCCAGAACCTTGCCCGCGAGGAGTCCGGATCGGGAAAGCCGGTGGCGGAGACGTAGTTGGTCAGGGCGTCGAACCACACATACATGACGTGGCGGGGATTGCCCGGTACCGGGATGCCCCAGTCGAACGTGGTCCGCGATGCCGACAGATCCTGCAGGCCGCGACGCACGAAGCTCACGACCTCGTTGCGGCGCTCTGGCGGCCCGATGAACTCCGGATGAGCCTCGTAATGGGCGAGCAGCCGGTCCTGGTAGGCCGACAGGCGGAAAAAATAGCTCTCCTCCTCGACCCATTCGACCGGCGTTCCAGACGGCGCCAACTTCTGTCCGTCGCTCTCGACAAGCTCCGATTCGCCATAGAACGCCTCGTCGCGCACCGAGTACCAGCCGCTGTAGCTGCCGAGATAGATGTCGCCAGCCGCCTCCATCCGCCGCCAGAGCTCGGCCACCGAGCGGTGGTGGCGCGGCTCGGTGGTGCGGATGAAATCGTCTTGGGAGCAATTGAGCGTTGCCACCAGGCGCTGAAACAGCGGCGTCATCTCGTCGACGAAGGCGGCCGCGGTCTTGCCCTGCTTGGCGGCGGTCTGCTGGATCTTTTGGCCGTGCTCGTCGGTGCCGGTGAGGAACAGCACCTCATAGCCGTCAAGCCGCTTGAACCGGGCAAGCGCATCGGTGGCCAGTGCCTCATAAGCCCACCCGATATGCGGCGGGCCATTGGGATATGCGATGGCGGTGGTGATAAAGAACGTCTTATCGGGCATGTCTGTGTGCGGTTGCGGGGTCGAATCTCACTGCGCTCGGCGCGCTGCTCTCGCGGGGCTACCGGCCTTGCGCATGCCGGGC
>CAYWVA010000428.1:0-2593 GCA_964461545.1 uncultured Rhizobiaceae bacterium
CTACCCGGCATAACCCTCCACCAGGATCATCTGGAACTCCGCGGCGCCGCGGCGCTTTTCCCTGGCCGCCGCGTACTCCGCAGAGTGATAGAACGTTTCGGCGGCCTCCATGCTGGGGAATTCGAGCACCACGATACGGCGGCTCTCGGGCTCTCCTTCGAGGGTCTGCACCGGACCGCCGCGCACCACGAACCGGCCGCCATGGGCGGCGACCGCCGCCGGCGAAAGCGCTTTGTACCCTTCATACTTCTCCGGATCGGTGACGGTTACGCGGGCGATGATATAGGCGGCCATAGGCACTCCTTGGCAAAGGCGACGGGATCGGTATTGGCGCCGCACACGATGGCCCCGACATGCTCACCGGGCTCAGGCACGTAAGCGCCGCTGAGCAGCGCTGCAAACGCGGTCGCGCCGCCGGGCTCGGTGATCAGCCTCAGCTCGTTCCACAGCCAGCCCTGTGCGCGGGCAATATCGCTGTCGTTCACCAGCACGACGCGCTCCACCGCCTGCTGGGCGATGGGGAATACGAGCGACCCGACGCGAGAGGCGCCGAGTGAGTCGACGGCATAGCCTGACGGCGAAATGTCGACCGGCCGACCGGCTTCGAGTGCAGCGTAGAGCGCATTACAGCTGCGCGGCTCAACGCCCACCACCTTGGGGCCGCCGCGGCACCAGGCGGCAATGCCGCCGATGAGCCCGCCGCCCCCGACCGCGACCAGCACCGTGTCGAGGTCGGGGGCCTGCTCTTCCAGCTCGCGGCCAATCGTACCCTGGCCATTGAGGGTGGCCAGCGAATCATAGGCATGCACGGCAAGCGCCCCGGTGCGCTCGACATAATCCTGCGAGCGCTCCAGGGCCGCGGCATAGCTGTCGCCGGCCACAACGACCTCGGCGCCATAGCTCTCGATGCGGGCGATCTTGGCGGCAGGCGCCGCCGCCGGCACGAATATGTGGGCCGGCACGCCGACCTCCCGGGCAGCGAAACCCACCGCAGCACCATGGTTGCCGCCCGAGGCTGCGGCCACCCCGGCCGCCGGGATCTCGGCGCCGGTGAGATTGGCAAACGCGCCGCGCGGCTTGAACGAGCCGGTGTGCTGCAGGCACTCAAGCTTGAGGCACACCGGCAGGGGCAGCCCCGCAACCGTGACCTCGATCACCGGCGTCAGCCGGATGGCCGGCTTGATGCGCTCATACGTCTCAGCAATCGTGGCCCGGCTGACGGCCGAGGCTTGGCTCATCTTGGGAAGGACTTGCATGGGGTTGCCGCTCGCTCGTTGTCGGGCTTGAACTTGGCTGGACTGAGGCCCCGCCGTCAATGGCTTGTGCCGGGGCGGCGGCGGAACAGGTAGAGACCGTTCACCACCACGAGCATGGCGGCCAGTCCGAACCAAGTCATGGCATAGCCGAGGTGGCGATTGGGAAGCTCGGTGGGATCGAGGCGCGCGGCCTGCGGCCAGGCGGCGTCGCCAGCCTGCGGTTCGGCCTGCAGAATGAACGGTGCGGCGCGCTCCACCCCGGCCGCCTCGGCCATGGCCGGCAGCGCCCACCAATGCCACACATTGGCGTGCGGATCGTTTTCGGGGGCAAACGGCGCGCGGCCGCCAGCATGAGACCGAACCGCACCGATCACCCTCACGGTGCCGTCGGGGAGGCTTTCAGGCCTGGCGGCCGGATCTTTCAACTCGTAGGGGATGAAGCCGCGGTCGACCAGAACGGCACCGCCATCTGGCGACTGCAACGGGGTGACCACTTTCCAGCCCATGACGCCGCGATGATTGGCAAACACGAACAACTCATGGCCGTGTGAAAAGCGGCCGCTCGCGGCGGCGCGCGTGAATTCGACGTCCTCCCCCGCGGCGTGGCGCGCCCACACCTCGGCCAGAGCAAGCGGCTCAGACGACATCCGCTCGCTCATCCGGGCTATCAGCGATTCCTTCCATTGCAGGCGCTCGACCTGCCACACGCCGAGCGACACAAGCAGCGCCAAAGCCAACACGGAGAAGGCAACGAACGTCAGATCGCGCCGGGAGCGCATCACATCACGCGATCAACCAATGCGGCCTTCTTCGGCCTTGGTCCGGTATTGCTGGGCGATCAGCACCCCCTTGGCCGGCCGGAGAAGCGCCAGCGGCAACAGTACCGCGGCGGGTATGGCCACGAGCGCATGGATCCAGTAGGCCGGCTGCCAGGCAACCTCGACGAATAGCGCCCCACCGACGGCCAAGGTGCCCGAGATCAGCATCACGAACCACGCCGCACCGTCTCCGGCTTCGGCAAAGCCGTAGTCGAGCCCGCATGCCTGGCAGCGCTCAGCCACCGAGAGATAGCCAGCAAAAAGCGGCCCTCGGCCACAGCGCGGGCATAATCCCCGCAAGCCCGTTGAAACCACCGACAGATGCGGATGAAACGGTTTGTTCAAACCCACTCCAAATGGGGCGTGCTCACACGAACTCCGCCGCGCCCCGAGATCCCCATACATATATGCAGGCGAAAAGGAATAGCCAGACCACGTCGACGAAATGCCAATACCAGGCCGCTGCCTCGAAGCCGAAATGGTGCTGCGGCGTGAAATGTCCGGCCAGCGAGCGGAACA
>CAYWVA010000429.1:0-2588 GCA_964461545.1 uncultured Rhizobiaceae bacterium
GCAGCTCTTCTTGGCTCATGGTGCACATGTCGCGGCCCATGAAGCGGATTTCGCCGCCTGTGATGCCGCCGTTTCTGCCCATATGCTGCATGATGGCGAGCGCCACGGTCGACTTGCCGCAGCCCGATTCCCCGACGATGCCCACCGCCTCGCCCGGCATTACGGTGAGGTTGAAGTCGACCACCGCTGGTATCTCGCCGGCCCGGGTGTAGTAGGATACCGACAGGTCCTTGCATTCGAGGATCGGGGTCTTGGCGTCTTGAGCCATCATCGGTCCCTCTATCAGTCGCGCAAGCTGATCTCGCGCAGACCGTCGGCAAGCAGATTGAGGCCAAGCACCAGCGAGGAGATGGCAAAGGCCGGCCACAGCATGGCGTTCATACCGAACGAGCCGAATTTCTGAGCGTCGGAAATCATCTTGCCCCAGTCGGGATCGGGCGGCGGCAGCCCCAAAGCCAGATAGCCCAGCAGCGCGATGGTGATGGTGACATAGCCGAGCCTGAGGCAAGCATCGACGATGAGCGGCCCGCGGGCGTTCGGCAAAAGCTCGACCACCATGATGTAGAGCGGTCGTTCGCCGCGCACTTCGGCTGCCGCGATATAATCGCGGGTCTTGAGATCGAGCACCAGGCCGCGGACGATACGCGCCACCTGCGGGGCGGTGCCGAAGGTGACGGCGACAATGATGATGACGCCCGACACCGCAGTGGGGCTCAAGCCGACATTGAGCGCGAGATAGCGGCCGAGTTCGGACGTCGGGCCGAAGCGCGACAGGATGACAAGGTAGAGCACCATCAGCGGGAACGACAGAAGCACGTTGCCGAAGAACGAAATCACCTCGTCCCACCAGCCGCCGCGGTAGCCCGCCGTGACACCGAGCATCATGCCGACGATGTAGGCCACGATGGTCGCCAGCCCGGACCAGAACAGCACCAGTCTGGAGCCCCAGATGAGGCGTGAGAGGATATCGCGGCCGCGGTCGTCGGTGCCCAGCCAGTACATGGTGCCGTCGGCCGTCTGGGTGAAACACGGGGTGAGCATCGAAGAGGCGTCCTGGGCGAGCGGCGGCTTGATCGGCAGGACGGGGGCAAACACCGCCATGAAAACCCAGAAGGTGACCAGAAAGGCCCCGACCATGCCGATCGGCGATTCGCGCAACAGGGCCACGGAACGCCCGAACCGCCTCAATAGGCTGACCCGCTTGGGATGTGCCGGGTGCTCAGCAACAATCTCGGTCATACCAGCCTCACTTGAACCGGATGCGCGGATTGAGCACGGTATAGCCCACATCCGAGATGAACTGCGACAGGACGGCCACGAACACCGCCACCATGGTGCACGCCGAGATCAGATAGATGTCGCCGAACAATGCCGCTTCGTAGATCAGCTTGCCGAAGCCCTTGTAGGAGAAGAACACCTCCACCACGATGACCCCCGACAGGAGATAGTTGAGCTGCAGCACCATGACGGTGAAGGGTGCGATCAGCGCATTGCGCAGCGCATGGCGCACCACCACGCGCTGGCGCGGCAAGCCCTTGAGCACCGCGGTGCGCACATATTGCGACGTCATCACCTCGGCCATCGAGGCCCGGGTCATGCGCGTGTAGTAGCCGAAATTGTAGATCACCAGCACCGCCACCGGCAGCACAAGCTCGATACCGGAAAAGCCCGCCGAGAACGGCGAAGTGCCGGGCAGGATGTCGAGCCAGAAGACGAAGATCGCCACCAGGATGGTGGCCGACGCGAACTCAGGGACCGAAGTGCAGACGACCGAACCGATCGAGATGCCGCGATCGCGCAAACTGCCTTCGGCGATGCCCGACAGCACGCCGAGGGTAAGCGCAATCGACATGGTGATGGTGAAGACGAACAGGGCGAGGATGCCGGTGTTGAGCAGATGATCCCACAACAGCCTCGAGACCGGAACGTTGAACTGGATCGAATTGCCGAAGTCGCCCCGCATGAAGCTCCACAGCCAGCGGAAATACCGCACCAGGAACGGATCGTTGTAGCCGTGGATCTCCAGCCATCTCAGCCGCTGGTCCAGCGTCGTGTACTGGCCCAGAACCTTGGTGGCGACGTTGAACTTGTCTCCCTCGAAGATGACGAACAGCACAAACGAGATCGTCAGCATGATCAGAACCATGGACGCAAATCGTCGTGCAGCAAGATGCAGCATGCGCGTCAGCCTCCCTGCAGGGCCGGCTCTTGTTCTCGATGCCGGTCCCCACCCCGGCCGCATAGTGCGTTATCGATCACCAGCTTGCAACCGCCAGGAGCGACAGTTTAGCCCATATAGATGGCGTAACGTCAACATTGCGATCTCAAGCGCGGGTCAAGCAGCCCTTCGGACCATCTGAGGACGGGGTCGAAGGCATACCGCTTCTAAGCTTGCACCAGGGTGGCCGCTGCGCCCACCTCGCGGGTCCAGACCCACAGGGCAAGCAGCGGGTGGTCATGGGTGCGCGTGGCGTGCATCACATGCGGCCGGTGCCAGATGGTTTCTCCCGCCTGGCGGGTGACGAAACCGCCCGCGCCACGTTTCCAGTCGCTCGGGCCGGTGAGCAGCCAATAGAGTTCAGGGGCGG
>CAYWVA010000430.1:0-2578 GCA_964461545.1 uncultured Rhizobiaceae bacterium
ATGGAAGGCAAGCGGCTCTCCGTCCGGCCCCAAAAAGAGATCGGGGCCGGCGGCCGCCGGTGCCGCTTCCCGCCCGTCCCACGCCGTGAGGCTGCGGGCCGCTGCGTCCCAATGGAGCAGAAAGGCGCCGCCGCCGAGCCCGGAGGACTGCGGCTCGACCAGGCCCAGCACCAGTTGGGCGGCAACCGCGGCATCGGCCGCACTACCGCCGGCGGCGAGGATTTCGGCAGCCGCGGCGGAAGCATGCTCATTTGCCGTGGCCACCATGGCCTGGCGCCGTTCGCCGCACGCTGCAACCAGGACGGCAACAGCAAGCAGCAGGCACAGGTGCATGCGACGGGTCATCAACAATCCTTGTGGCTCAGTGGTATCCCTCGCCGGGCCGGACCTTGCCCCGAAATGTCCAGTATTGGAAGACCACATAGCCCAGAATGATCGGCAACAGGATCACCACGCCGATCAGCATGAAGATCTGCGAATCGGGATGGGCCGCGGTGTCCCATACCGTCAGCGTCGGCGGCACCAGATAGGGGGCGTTGGAGATGACGAGGCCGATGAACGACAACAGAAACACCCCGATGGTGGCGATGAAGGGCAGCCATTCCGCCCCGCTGTTTATGGCCCGCCACAGGATCAGGCCGAGCACCACGGTGGCCAGAGGCAGCGGCCACAGGAAGAAGATGTTGGGCGTGGAGAACCAGCGCTCGGCGATGCGCTCAAAGGTCAGTGGCGTCCACAGGCTCACCAGGACGACACACGCCAGGACCACGACAATGAGGACGCGCGCCTGGGCACGGGCACGCTGCGCCACCGGTCCTTCGGTCTTGGCGATGAGCCAGGTGGCCGCCAGCAGGGCATAGCCGGCGATGAGCGCCAGCCCGACCATGACCGAAAACGGTGTCAGCCAATCGAAGGTGCCGCCGGCATAGGCCCCATCCTCCACCACGATTCCCTGCAGGAAACCGCCGAGCACAAGACCCTGGGCAAACGTGGCGACGATCGATCCGCCGATAAAGGCGATGTCCCACCAGGCATGGTGGGGTTTGGCGACCCAGCGGAACTCGAACGCCACGCCTCGGAACACCAGCGCCAGCAGCATGATGATGATGGGCAGATAGACCGCCGGCATGATGACGGCATAGGCGAGCGGGAACGCCACCCATAAGCCGCCGCCGCCCAGCACCAGCCAGGTCTCGTTGCCGTCCCAGAACGGCGCGACCGAGTTCATCATGACGTCGCGGTCCTCCTCCTTTCGCGCCAAGGGAAAGAGGATGCCGATGCCGAGGTCGAAGCCGTCGAGGATGACATACATCGCCACCGCAAAGGCGATGATGGCGGCCCAGATGACGGGAAGGTAGGCCTCCATCTAGGTGCCCTCGGTGACCGGGTCGGGCCCACGTTCGCTGGCCCCCGACAGCGGCCGGTTCGGAAGTCCGTGCGGTCGGCCGCGGCTCGGCGGCTGCGGCCCGCGCACGATGAGCCGGTTGATGTAGTAGATGCCGGCGGAGAACACGATCGAGTAGATGACGACGAACAGCGCCAGCGATGTTGCCACCGCGCCGGCCGAGACCGGCGAGGCGGCATCCACGGTGCGCAGGATTCCGTGGGCCACCCAGGGCTGGCGGCCGACCTCGGTGACCGTCCAGCCGGCCAGGATGGCGATGAAGCCGAGCGGCCACGACATTGACGCCGCCTTGAGGAAGCGCGGCGAGGTTTCCAGCCGGCCGCGCCACCACAGCCAGCAGCCCCACACCGCAAGAACGATGAAGATGACGCCGATGCCCACCATCAGCCGGAAGCCATAGAACGGCAGATGAACCGGCGGGCGATCTTCGGGGGCAAATTCCTTCAAGGCGGGATAGGTGCCATCGAGGGTGTGCGTCAGGATCAGGCTGCCGAGATAGGGGATTTCCAGCGGGTAGAGGTTGCGCTCCTGCGCCTCGCTCGGAATGGCGAAAACGACGAGCGGCAGCGGCCCGGGTTTGGGCTCCCAATGGGCCTCGATGGCGGCGATCTTTGCGGGCTGGTATTCGAGCGTTTTGAGGCCGTGAAAATCGCCCACCACGGCCTGGGTGGGGGCCAGAATGATGGCCATGCCGAGGCCCATCCTGAGCATGGTCAGCGCCTGGTCGCGGTGGACGCCGGCCAGCAGATAGCGCGCCCCGACCGCGATGACGACGAACGCCGTGGTCAGATAGGCGGCGATGACCATGTGGGTGAGGCGGTAAGGAAAGGTCGGGTTGAACACGATGGCCATCCAGCTTTCCGGATAGGCGATGCCGTCGACCACCACGTGCCCGGCCGGGGAATGCATCCAGCTGTTGGCCGCCAGGATCCAGAAGGCCGACATCAAGGTGCCGACGGCGACGCATATGGCCGCCGTCAGATGCAGCCAGCGCGGCACCCGGTCCCAGCCGAACAGCAGGACGCCGAGAAACGTCGCCTCGAGGAAGAACGCGGTCAGCACCTCATAGCCGATGAGCGGTCCGATGACGTTTCCGACCACCTCGGAATAGCGGCTCCAGTTGGTGCCGAACTGGTAGGACAGCACGATGCCCGACACCACGCCCATGGCGAA
>CAYWVA010000431.1:0-2573 GCA_964461545.1 uncultured Rhizobiaceae bacterium
GAAGCGGTGCGGGTGCGCGACGTGCAGCCGGACGACCCCAATGCCATTGAAGTGACCGTCAACAGCCTCGAATATCTCGGCGCCTTCTGCCGCGCCCGGTTGCTGAGCAGTGGCGGCGGCATTCCGATCCTGGCCGATTTTTCGGCCAACCTGATGCGCGACATGAAGATCGAACAGGGCAAGACGCTCATCGTGGCGTTGCCTGCCGACGCTCTGCGGGTGTTCCCGGCCGATGCCGCTCGGCGCATCGAAACGCTTGCCACATGAGCGCGGTCGCCGAACTGAAGGCGGCGGCGCCGACCCGCGTCCGGGCGCGCGGACGCCTGTTCAGCGAAGAGCGGGTGGCGAGCGCCCTGGTCATCGTGTTGTGCGGTTTCCTGTTGCTGGCCATTGCGCTGCCGCTGTGGGCACTTCTGTCCAAGAGCTTCCTCAACGCGCAAGGCGAGTTCATCGGCTTGAGCAATTACGCCGCCTACTTCTCCAATCCCATCCTGGTCGATTCGCTGTTCAACAGCCTTTTCGTGGCGATCCTTTCGACCGCCATTGTCATTCCCTTCGCCTTTGCCTACGCCTATGCGCTGACCCGCACCTGCCTGCCGCTCAAGCCATTCTTCTATGCTCTCGCCCTGCTGCCGCTGTTTGCCCCCTCGCTGCTTTCGGCCCTGTCGCTCGTGTACATCTTCGGCAACCAGGGCTTCCTGCGCTGGCTGTTGTTCGGCAACACCATCTACGGGCCGATCGGCATCATCATCGCCCAGGTCACCTACACGTTTCCGCACGCCCTACTGATCCTGGTGACGGCGCTGGCCCTTTCCGACGGGCGGCTTTACGAGGTGGCGGAGGTCCTTGGCACCTCGAAGCGCCGCGTGTTCTGGACCATCACGCTTCCCGGCGCCCAATACGGCCTCATCAGCGCCTCGTTCGTCGTATTCACGCTGGTGATCACTGATTTCGGCATTCCCAAGGTGATTGGGGGCCAGTTCAACGTGCTGGCGACCGACGTCTATCGCGCCGTGGTCGGACAGCAAAACTTTGAGATGGGGGCGGTCGTCGGCATGATCTTGCTGGTGCCGGCCGTGGCGGCGTTTCTGGTCGACCGCCTCGTCAATCGCCGCCAGGTGGCGCTGCTGTCGGTGCGCGCGGTGCCTTATCAGCCCGCCCCCAATCGGCGACGCGACCTGGGCTTCATGGTGTTCTGCCTGGTGCTGGGAGCGCTGCTCGCCTTTGCGCTTGGGGTCGCGGTGTGGGCCTCGTTCATCCAATACTGGCCCTACAATCTGACATTGACGCTGCGCAACTACGATTTCGCCCGCTTCGAGCCGGCCGGATGGAGCGTTTATTTCACGTCCGTGAAGATGGCCGCGCTGGCCTCGATCATCGGCACCTCGATCATCTTCTCCGGCGCCTACCTGATCGAGAAGACCCGCGCCTATCCCCTCGCTCGGGCGTTTGCGCATTTTCTAGCCATGCTGCCCGTGGCGGTGCCCGGCCTGGTTCTGGGACTCGGCTACGTGTTCTTCTTCAACGCTCCGTGGAACCCACTGAACGTCATCTACGCCACCCTCGCCATCCTGGTGATCAACACCATAACCCATTTTTACACCGTTTCGCACATCACCGCCCTGACCGCATTGAAGCAGATCGACCGTGAGTTCGAGGCGGTCTCGGCCTCCTTGCAGGTGCCGTTCTGGAAAACCTTCCGCCGCGTCACCGTGCCGATCTGCATGCCGGCAATCCTCGACGTGGCTGTCTACATGTTCGTCAACGCCATGACCACGGTATCGGCCGTCATCTTCCTCTATGGTGCCCACACCAAGCTTGCCTCGATCTCCATCGTCCACATGGACGAGGCCGGGTTCATCGCCGGCGCCGCCGCCATGGCTACCATGATCGTGGTGACGGCGATCGGCGTGAAGCTGCTGCATATCGTTCTCGACCGCTATGTTTTCGGCAGGCTGCAGGCTTGGCGACGGCGGTAAAGCGATCGGGAGAACAGCGACCGAACCGGCTTGTTGAGAAGGATACCAAGTGGCTAACATGACAGTTCGCCCGCTGCAGTCACCAGACGAGATCGAATGGCGCCGCTTGTGGAAGGCCTATCTGGAGTTTTACCAGACAAGCGTGTCCGACGAGGTCTATCGAACGACCTTCGCGCGCCTCCTCGCCGGCAATGCCGGGGCCAACGACGAATTCCGGGGGCTGCTTGCGGAGGCGCATGGCAAACCGGCCGGGCTCGTTCACTATCTCTTCCACCGCCACTGCTGGAGGATTGAAAACGTGTGCTATCTCCAGGACCTCTACGTCGATCCGGCTTCGCGCGGAAAACGGCTTGGCCGGGCTCTCATCGAGGCGGTCTATGGCGAGGCCGACGCGGCCGGATGTCCCTCGGTCTACTGGCTGACCCAGGACTTCAACCACCCGGCGCGCAAGTTATATGACCGGGTGGCGAAACTGACACCCTTCATCAAGTATTCACGGGCATAAGACGCCGAAAGTGCCACTGCTTGCGGGACTTCTTAATGCGCCTGGTTGTTGCGGCAATCGCAGTTCTGATCCTGTCCTTCGTGCCGTTG
>CAYWVA010000432.1:0-2566 GCA_964461545.1 uncultured Rhizobiaceae bacterium
CTCAATGCGGTGGCGGGCGGGTCGAGCTTCATCACCTTTCCGCTCTTGCTCGCCGCAGGCCTTCCGCCGCTTTTGGCCAACACCACCAATTTCGTGGCGCTGACCCCGGCCAATGCCGTGGCGCTCATTGCCTATCGCCAGGAACTTCGCCGCATCGGCCACCGCCTGCCGGCCCCGCTGGTGATCTCTGCGGTGGGCGGCATACTCGGCTCGATCCTGCTGCTATGGTCGGGAGAAGCCCGCTTTGCCCGCCTGGTGCCGTGGCTGATCCTGGCCTCCACCGTGCTGTTCGGGCTCGGCACCTGGATCAAGGCCGAGCTGCAACGGCGCAACCGGATCGTCGGTGCCGAGTGGAACCGGCTGTCGCTGGTGCTGCTGTTCGTGCTGGCCATCTATGGCGGTTATTTCGGTGCCGGCATGGGCATCGTGCTGCTCGCCTGCCTGTCATTGTTCGGCTACGATGATCTGCACGAGGCCAATGCGGTCAAGAACGCCTTCATCACCATCTTCTCGGTCATCGGCGCGGCGATCTTCATCGCCGGCGGACTGGTGGTGTGGTCGCATGGGCTCGTCGTCCTCGCCGGCACCCTGGCAGGCGGCTATCTCGGCATCCGCTATGCCCGCAAGATCCCCGACCGCACGCTGCGCCTCGGCATTCTTGCCTGGGCCGTGGTGCTCACCGGCTACGCCTTCTGGAGATATGGCTGAGCTTTGCGCTTTTCCGCCCCGCTCCGTCTTCCAAATCATGCGAAATTGATCCACAAAGCGGGATGGATGAGCTAGAATTTACAAGCAGGGTCCAGGCTGGCGATTGACCACAGGCCGACGGGAGAACAAGACATGTTGGATCGTCCCTCCAAAGTCACGCCTCCCGGTCAGCAGGCGGCGACACAGGCAGACCTGCGGGTGCCGAGCAAGGAGAGCTTGCGGGCGTCCGGTCAGGTCCAGTCCCTGAGCCGGGCGCTCAAGCTGCTCAACGCGCTCTCGGTCCATCCCCAGGGGCTGTCCTTGAGCGAGGTGGCAGGTTGTGTCGGGCTGCCGAACTCCACCGCCCATCGGCTGCTGACCACGCTGCAGAACGAACGCTATGTGCGCTTCGAAGCGGAGCGTTCGGTGTGGCTCATCGGCGTCCAGGCCTTCCGGGTCGGGGCGGCCTTTGTGCGCTCTCGCGATCTCGTAGCCATCGCCCGGCCCTATATGCGCCGGCTCATGGAGCAGTCGGGCGAGACGGTCAACCTGGCCATCGTCGACCGTGGCGAGGTCATCTACATCGCCCAGGTGGAGACGCAAAAGATGATGCGGGCCATCGCCGGCCCGGGCGGCCGGGCCCCCATGCACTGCTCCGGCGTCGGCAAGGCGCTGCTCGCCGCCGCAGACCCCGTCGCCGCCGACAAGCTCATGGCCGCCATGACGCTCCACCGCGAGACGGCGAACACGCTGATCACGGTGCAAGACCTGCTGCGCGACCTCGGCCAGGTCAGGACGTTCGGCTATGCCGTCGATAACGAGGAAAACGCCGTCGGCTTGCGCTGCGTCGCCGCGGTGATCCATGACGAGCATGCCCAGCCGCTGGCCGGCTTGTCGGTCTCCGGCCCCACGGCGCGCATCACCGAACAGCGTATTCCGCTGCTAGGTCAGGCGGTGGCCGGAATCGCCGCCGAGATCACCGCCGAAATCGGTGGCCAACGGCCCAAGCCGTAGCGTCAGGGCCCGATGGCAATTCAGGTGAGTGAATGAGCCTAACCAAGGAGTCAGTCCTCGAAGCCTTGCGCGCAGTGCCGGCACCAAACGGCAGCGGCGACCTGGTGTCCCAGGGCCTGGTGTCGGAGGTCGTGGTGGCCGGCAAGGATGTGATGTTTGCGATCAGCATCGATCCGGCCAGGGCGGCACAGCTTGAGCCGATGCGGCTGGCCGCCGAGCGCGCCGTGTCGGCCATCCCCGGCATCGGCAAGGTGATGGTGGCGCTGACCGCCGAAAAGACGTCCAACGGCTCCAGTGCGGCGGCCTCCGCGGGCACCGCTCCAGGGGCGGCTCCAGGGGGCGGAGTGAGGCGCCAGAGCGGCGAGGTGCCAGGGGTCAAGCACATCGTGGCGGTGGCTTCGGGCAAGGGCGGGGTCGGCAAATCGACCACGGCGGTCAACCTGGCGCTCGGGCTGCAGAGTCTCGGGCTCAAGGTCGGGGTGCTCGATGCCGACGTCTACGGGCCCTCGATGCCGCGGCTGCTCGGGCTCACCGGCCGGCCAGAAGCGGTGGCGCCCGGATCGCGGGTGCTGAAGCCGCTCGAGGGCTTTGGCCTCAAGGTCATGTCCATCGGCTTCCTCGTGGAGGAGGACACGCCGATGATCTGGCGCGGGCCGATGGTCATGTCGGCGCTGCAGCAGATGCTGCGCGAAGTGGAGTGGGGCGAGCTCGACATCATGGTGGTGGACATGCCGCCCGGCACCGGCGATGCCCAGTTGACACTGGCTCAGCAGACGCCGCTGGCCGGCGCGGTGATCGTCTCCACGCCCCAGGACCTCGCCCTCATCGATGCCCGCAAGGGCCTCAACATGTTCCGCCGGGTCGA